>JAJZJJ010000425.1 GCA_021810175.1 Acidobacteriota bacterium
TCACCCTCTCCCTTGTCGCGGTCGTCCTGCTGCTCGCGGCCGGAGCCGTTTACCTCCGCAAGGAAGCTCCGCCGGAAGCCGCCCGCCTGCTCCCCGAATCCGACGGCATCGTCTACATCAATCTGCGCGCCCTGCGAGCCGCCACCCACTTTGACCGCCATCCGGTTCCCCGCTCCCCCGAATATCAGAGCTTCGTGAATGCCACCGGCATCGACTTCTCGCGCGATCTCGATGAGGCCGCCTTCGCCCTGCACCGCATGAAGGACCCCAAGGGCCCCAATGGCCCTGTGGCTTACTCCGATGTCTTCATCGGCCACTTCGACGGACGCCGCCTGGCGCACTGGCTCGCCGGTGTCGCTCAGTCCACCTCCGAATACGCCAATCAAATCATCTACGACATCCCCGTCGAGAAGCGCACCGTCCGCGTGGTCCTGCTCGGCTACGACATCGTCGCCGTCAGCAACACGCCCACCGCCGAGCAGATCCACTCCATGATCGACCGCTACCGGACCTCGGCCCTGCCCTTTGCCGGCTCCACGCTGCTCTCCAGAGACTACTCGAAGATTCCGCTGCTCTCCTTCGCCTGGGGCATCGGCCACATCGCCCTGCCGCTCGGCAACCAGGGCGGCCTGCGCGTCATGGGCCTGCATATCCCCATCCCGGTGAATGCCACCCTCATCGCCTCGCTCTCCTGGGTGGGCCGCATCCATCTGCGCGTGGAGGAGATTGCCCCCAGCGAGTCCTCCGCCGCCGATACCGCCGAGTCGCTCCAGACCGTGCTGGTCCTGCTGCGCTCGCTTGAAAATTCTCCCCAGCTTCCGCCGGCTCAGCCCAGCCAGCCTGCCGCGCCTTCCGCGCAAAAGCATCCCGTGCAGCCGGCTCCTCCCGCAACTCCGCCCGGCCCGCTCTTTGACGCGCCCACTCGCGCGTTCATCAAAAGCGTCTCCGTGCAGCGCCACGGCAACCGCACCCTGGTGACCGCCACCGTGCCGCGGGCTCTGCTCGATCATCTGGTGCAAACGCCGCAGAACGCCGGGCAGCCGTCTGCGCCGCAGAGCACGAAGCCGCATTAGCCCGCGTTCCTCCGACCCGCCCGGATTGCGTATCCTTCCCGGCCCTTTCATCCGCTGTCATGACGCAATCGTCGGATCGGGATCGCCGGCGGAAACCCGTCCCCGGCTACCCGCCTGAAGCACTTCCCTGCTCGAGCCGCCTCGTCCCCAAATGCAATGCGGCATCCAGCTCATCAGCTGGATGCCGCATCGCCGGTCGCTCCGGCCCTACTGCAGCTGAATCGTAGCGCTCTGCTCGATGTGCGCCGACGAATCCCCCACCATCAGTTTGATCGGCTCCTTGAGCACGTCGAACGAGTGCGTCCCCACGTTCCAGAACGCCAACTGCGATGCCTTCAGTGGTATCGTCACCGTCTTCGTCTGCCCGGGCTGGAGCATCACCCGCTGGAAGCCTTCCAGCTCCTTCTTCGGTCGCACCACCAGCGGATGCGGCCACGCCGTATACAGCTGCACCACCTCGGCGCCCGCCATCTTGCCTGTATTCGTCACATCCACGCTTACGTTCATCGTGCCGTTCTTCGCCAGCGTCGTCGTGCTCGGCTTCAGGTTCGACATCTTAAACGTCGTGTAGCTCAGCCCGAATCCGAACGGATACAGCGGCTTATGCCTGAAGTACATATACGTGTATCCGTCGCGGATGTTGTAGTCCATCCGCGGCGGCAGCTGCTTCATCGACTTCGGCCACGTCCGCACCAGGTGCCCGCTCGGATCGTATTTCCCGAACAGCACATTGGCCAGCGCTGTGCCCTCATCCTGCGACGACTGCGCCATGGTCATAATCGCCGGCACATTCGCCTCCGTCCAGTTGATCGTGAACGGGAAGCTCGAAATCAGCATCACCACCGTCTTCTTATTCACGTAATAAATCTGCTTGATCAGCTGTTCCTGATACAGCGTCATCGTCTGCCGGTCGCGGCCCTCGCGCCCGTCGCTGCGCACCGTGCAGGGCAGCGTGCCACCGCCGTGCGGCGTTGGCCTCCACTCCATTCCCATGTCCGGCCCGCACGTGGGATCATTCCCCACCACCACCACGGCCACATCCGCTTTACTCGCGGCCTTCAGCGCCGCGCCTTCTTCTGACGAGTTCTCGTCCGGCGCATAAATCACCTTCACGCCCGGGCCCGCTTCCTTCTGAATCCCCTGCAGCGGAGTCACCGTATACGGCGGCGTTCCCCCGTACCAGTCCCAGTGGACCACGTTCGCCAGCGGCCCGATCACCGCAATCGTCTTGATCTTGCTCTTGTCCAGCGGCAGGAAGTTGTCCTTGTTCTTCAGCAGAACCACCGACTCCTGCGCAATCTTCTGCGACACCGACCGGTCGCGCTCCGTATTCCACGGCGCCGGCTCGTTGCCCGTCTGCCGAATCTTCGTATACGGAACCATGCTCGGCGGATCCAGCAGCCCCAGCTTAAACTCCACCTCGAACTTCCGCCGCAGCGCATTGTCAATCTGCGCCTCGGTAATCCGGCCGTCCTTCACCGCCTGCTCCATCGGCTTCAGGTAGAAATCCAGAAACTGGTTCACGCCCGCGTCGAACGACGCCACCACCGCGTCCTCCTGCGTCGGAAACAGATGCCGCGCCTTCACCAGCAGCGTGATCGCCCCACCGTCGCTCGATACGATATCCACGTGCCACTTGTCGATCACGTCTTTCCGCAGCACCGGATTGATCGACATCGGCACGCCATTCCATGCGTTGTACGAGGCCATCACACCCCGCGCCCCGCCTTCCGTAAAGTCCATCCGGAACGGAACCGAGTAATACTCCCAGAACAGCCGGTGGCTGAAGTTCGAGCTCGAGGTCGTCCGCAGATCCTCGTTCTCGTTCGCCAGAAAATGCTTCAGCAGCGACGCCGCCTGCCAGTACTTCGGATTGTTCCCCTGCAGCCCGTGCGTGAACGCCACCGCCATCGTCCCGTTCAGGAACGGATCCTCGCCGTACACTTCCTCGCTGCGTCCCCACCGCGGATCGCGGTCCAGATCCGCCTGTGGTCCCCACAGCTCCAGAATCTGCCGGTTGTACTTCGGCGTCTGCGTAATCCAGCGCGCCTCGTAGCCCTCCACGCCGGCCGCTTCCTCCACCAGCTTCGGATCCCACGTCGCCCCCATCCCCGGCGGCTGCGGAAACTGCGTCGTCGTAATCGGCGGCATACCCGGCCGTCCCTGCCGCTGCACCACGCCGTGGATGCCCTCCGACGCGCCGATGTTCGGCACGCCCAGCCGCGGCACGCCCGTATCCGTCCCAAAGCAGTCGATCTTCTCCTGCAGCGTCATCAGCGACAGCAGATTGTTGATCCGCTCCTTCGTCGGCAGGTTCGGATTGTCGAACGGATAATGCTTCAGGTGCCACTGATCGACATTCGGCCTCGGCTTATAGCGCATTTTCTGCGCAAAGGCGGGGCTAAGCGTGGCCAGCAGAAAGGTGCATACCAGAGCGGTCAGAGTTTTCTTCATCAATCGGCCTTCCATTCAGCCGCGCGCAAGACAGAGCGCCGCGGTAAGGGTCTTTTCCCGGAATGCAGCAGACTATCACGCGCGGGGCGCCCCGTGCAGGCCAATGCACCCTGCAAAAACGTTTCACTCCGAATCTCCCGTCATACGCCGGCCGAACCGGGCAGCTTGCGGGCAGACCGCCGTGATCCAGGCGGCATTGTCACCGATAGAACCGGCAATAACTTACCCTCCCCGCACGATAAGTGGCCGAGGTTGCCCTGAATAAGGCTGCCGGTTTACAGTTGGGGCGTTCTTTTTCATCGAGGCACCGGAGGGTGAATGTTGTCGCTTCGATTCCAGCTCAGGCGCGCAGGGCGTATCTCCGTGGGCGCGTTTAATTCCTTTTCGTGCAAAGTTGGTCTGCTTGCCTGCTGTGGGGG
>JAJZJJ010000426.1 GCA_021810175.1 Acidobacteriota bacterium
TGGATTTGGGGACGTACTTTGGCCTGTGATGGGCGGCTTTTGCCTGAGGAGCAGCCGCCAGGCAGGCCTGGGAGACTGCAAGTGCAATAGAAAGAGCAACGAAGAGCGGCAGGAGCGGCCTCGCCGGCGGGGCGAAATGCGGCCGATGCAGAGAACCCATCAAAACTTCTTCCTTCACTCCAGACAAAAAAGTTCAGCACAGCAGAAGTGCAAACGATCTTCTCCCGATAGTACAGGAAGAGATTTTTCAGGATTGCGAATCGCAGTTTGGGGGTCACTGATTGTGCACCGGTCGAGGGCAAAACCGAAGGTACTGTGACTTTTATCACGGAAGACATCGGAGGGGCGGACGTATGCTTCCCAATATAGGAGCGAAATGGTCGCAATTGCGCTATCATCGATTTTTGTAGCCGAAGCGGCGGACGAGATCGAGCTGTCCGGAGCATGGAAGTTGAGTCTGCTGAGCGAAATGGCCATAGGAAGGACCGGGGTGGTCGAGTCACTGGACCTGCCTGGTGAGATCCAGCACCACCTGATGCACATGGGATTTATCCCGGAGGCGAGGGTGACGGTGTTGCGGCGGGCTCCGGCCGGCGATCCAACCGTGTATGTTATTGATGGATTTGAAGTTGCTCTGCGGAGCGACACGGCGCGGGGCATTCGGGTCCGCGATTACGAGGCCAAATGAGCAGTTGCTGCAGCACAGAGACCGTCGATCTGCCGGTTGAACCGCGTGTAGCGGGGAAGATTCGCACGGTGGCGCTGGTGGGACCTCCGAATTCAGGAAAGTCTACTCTTTTCAATCGTTTGACAGGATTGCGCCAGAAGGTGGCGAATTATCCGGGGGTGACGGTTGAGCAGCGGGTAGGACGGCTGAGCGGAATCGGCCGGGACGATCTGACGCTGATCGATCTGCCGGGGATTTACGGTCTGGATTCGTATTCCGAGGATGCGCGGGTGGCGGTGGATGTGCTGCACGGCAAGATGCCGGGCACGCCGATGCCGGACGCGATCCTGCTGGTGCTGGACTGCCTGCATTTGCGGCGGCAGCTGATGCTGGCCGCACCGGTGCTGGCGCTGGGGCTGCCGACGCTGGTGCTGCTGAACATGAGCGATGTGATGGATTCGCGAGGCGGCAGCGTGGATTCGCTGGGGCTGGCCAAAGAGATGGGCGTGCCGGTGGCGAAGATCAGCGCGAAGCGGGGACTGGGGCTGGACGCGATCGGGCAGTTTCTGGATCGCAAGGCCGAGCCGGATGCGCCGTCGCCGGCGAAGATCGAGCTGCCAGTGCTGGGGAATCCGCGGTCGTACCGGCAGTGGGCGACGGGCATCAGCACGCGGACGAAGTACAAGGCTCCGCTGTCGAATCAGTGGTCGAAGCGCATCGACAATATTTTGCTGCATCGCATCTGGGGACCGCTGATCTTTCTGGCGGTGGTGTTTGCGGTGTTCCAGGTCGTGTTTACGATTGGCAACCCGCTGTCGGATGGCTTTGGCAACATCCTGTATGCGGCGGGAGATAAAGTAGCTCCGCTGCTGGGGCATGGCTGGTTTGAGTCGCTGGCCATTGACGGAATATGGCGCGGCGTTGCGTCGGTTCTGGTTTTCCTGCCGCAGATTCTGCTGCTCTTCCTGTTTATTGGCGTGCTGGAGGATTCGGGGTATCTGGCTCGGGCGGCGCTGATTGCGGACCGGGTGATGCGGACGTTTGGGCTGAACGGGAAGGCGTTTATTCCGCTGCTTTCGGCGTATGCCTGCGCGGTTCCGGCGATTATGGCGACGCGGACGATTGAGAACAAGCGCGACCGCTTTGCGACGATTCTGGTGACGCCGTTCATGACGTGCTCGGCGCGGCTGCCGATTTACATGCTGATGATTGCGGCGTTCATTCCGGAGCGGCCGCTGCTGGGGGATCTGCTGGGAACGCAGGCGGCGGTGATGCTGTCGTTGTACGTGCTGGGATTTCTGGCGGCGCTGCTGACGGCGCGGCTGCTGAAGTCTTCGATATTGAAGGCGTCGTCGGCGCCGTTCATTCTGGAGTTGCCGCAGTATCGGCTGCCGACGGTGCGGTCGCTTGCGCTGCGGGTGGTGGACCGGGGGCAGGTGTTTCTGCGGCAGGCGGGCACGGTGATTCTGGGCGTGACGCTGGTGCTGTGGGTGATGAGCCACGTGCCGTTCCATGCGACGCTGGGGGAGAGCCTGATTGGGAAGCTGGGGCATCTGATCGAGCCGCTGATACGGCCGCTGGGCTTCAACTGGAAGATCGGGATTGGGCTGCTGACGTCGGTGATGGCGCGCGAAGTGATCGTGGGGACGCTGGGCACGCTGTACGGGGCCGATCCGTCGACGCAGTCCCTGGGGCTGCAGGCGGCGCTGCGTCACGACCTGACGCTGGGCGGAGCGATGGCGCTGGTGGTGTTCTTCGCGTTCGCGCTGCAGTGCACGTCGACGCTGGCGATCGTACGGCGGGAGATGAACAGCTGGAAGTGGCCGGCGCTGCAGTTCTGCTACATGGGCGCGCTGGCGTGGGTGGCGGCTTTTGCCACGAACCACATCGTGCTGATGTTTCTGCACTGAGGCGCTGGAGCGGGGATGGCGGCCCGCGCCCGCGGGTCTGCGCGCGGTTGATTTCAGCGCATTCGAACGAACAACTCCATGGAAGGGACGGCGAGCTTCAGCCGAAGGCGAGCTCGTCCGGGGATTCGAGCGGCGTGCCGCAGACGCGGCAGATGACGGCGGAGCAGTCTCCGCAGACGAGCGGGTCAGAGACGGGACGCGCGCAGGCGGGGCACCAGAGGGGCTGGGGGGCGGGCTGCGGAGTGGAGGGCGGGGAGGACACGGCTTCCCTGAGAGTAGCACCGAGGGCTGGCGATCGTACCCGGTGTCGAATATTGTTCGCCGCTGAGATATCCGCGTTTCTTTGCCGGGGATGGGTGGTAATTATGCAATGAGGGGTCAGGAGGCTGCGCGGGGAATAGAAGCGTCCTAGATATGGGCGAAGAAGTGGGCATCGAATCAGTGGTGGAGAGAGCTGTGGCGACGGCGAGTGCGAATTACGGATATTTGTGGACGGATTTTGAGGGCCGGGAACTCAACGGCGGATGGCGTCTGAAGCGGCTGGTGCGTTCCGAGGGGCGCACGGCATGGTTTGAGGCGAGCGGGCCGGAGGGGAAGCCGGCGATGCTGAGCATCACGGAGACGCTCAACGACGAAGGCGAGCGGATGGCAAGGCTGCGCGCGACGGGCGGGATTCGCCATGAGAACGTGGTGCGGATCTATGAGGCGCGGATTGTGCGCATGAGCGACGTGCCGATGGTGATCGCCGCGATGGAGCCGACAGAAGAGAACCTGGAAGATGTGCTGCGGGAGCGGGCGCTGACGGTTGCGGAGGCGCGGCAGGTTCTGGAGGCGATGCTGGCGGGGCTGGGCGCGATCCATGCGAAGGGGCTGATTCACGGGCGTATGGAGGCGAGCAGTGTGCTCGCGACCGGCGAGACGATCAAGCTGCGGAGCGACTGTCTGCAAATTGGCGGCGAGGGGTTTGCTTCAGGTGTGGGCGAGGATGTGCGCGGCGTGGGGCGGGTGGTGACGCGGGCGCTGACGCGGCGGATTCCGAGCGGAGAGAACGATCCGGTTCTGCAGCTGGTTCCGGAGCCGCTGGCGCGGGCGGTGCGGCAGGCGCTGACGGGACGATGCAGTGTGGAGCAGATGGCAGAGCTTGCCGGTGTGCGGGCGATGCCGCGTCCGGGACCGCAGGTGGAGATGCGGCCGGCGGCAGCTGGTTCTGGTTCGACGGCGGTTCCGGGTGCGGCGGCGGCGAGGCCGCAAGGGAACGGAGTTGTTGCCGGAGCAGCGCAGGAAGCTGCGGCGGCGAGGCCGATGCGGAAAGAGCCGGCGATGGCAGAGCCGGCTGCGCGGCCGAGGGCCGGAGCGGGGGAGGAT
>JAJZJJ010000427.1 GCA_021810175.1 Acidobacteriota bacterium
GTTCATGCCAGGCTCCTTCCTTCGTACCCGGCGGCTTCTTGCGTCCGCCGCGGCCCGGCCCTGTTTTGACCCAGGGAGTTCAAATGGTTTGCCTTGATTTTCTGACTGATCTGTTCAGGAATGGGCACGCCGGATCCGCTCCAGGCGCCCACCGGATCCTGCGCATGCACCACCGCACCGGGTCCGGGATTCAGCAGCCCATCCTTGTTGGTGTTTCGCGCCGGCGGCGTGCTCTTCTGCGGCGCGGCGTGATGAGCGGAAGGCTGCGCCTCTTCGCTGCGCCGCAGCTCCCGCATACGCGATTCCAGCTCGTAAACGAAGCGCAGGTTCTGGTAAAACTGCACCACCTGACCCCGCGCCCCATAGAACTGCCTCGAAATCGTGCTCCCGATCGCCGACGGCCGCAGATCCGCCAGCCGAATATCATTCAGCCGCACACCCACCATGTCCAGCGTCAGCGCGATCGAGCAGAACGCCATCGCCACCGTCATCAGAATCCGGGTTTCATGAAAGCTCCGGCGTCGCGGCAGTGGGGCAGCCACCGCAACCGCTCCACGCCCGGCCCCTGCTGCAACCAGCTGCACAGGAATCGCTCCAGCCCCGGTCGTCTTATCCAGAATCTTCTCCAGCAACGCGGGCGGCGCTTCCGGCTCGCCATGGAGGTATCCGAGCCACTGCTGCCCCTGCCGCGCGTGCGCCAGCAAGTCGCCACAAGCCCCGCACGTCAGGCTGTGAGCATCGAAGGCCGCAGCCTCCCTCGCTTCCAGCATCCCATCCAGGGCATCGGCCAGCAGCGCCTCCCAGGCCTCGCAGCGGAGCCCGCCTCCGCCCGGTGTGGCGTCGGGTGCCTGTCCGAATTTGCCTCTGTCCGCCACTCAAACCACCTGCTGCTTATTACGTTCCAGTAAACGTGCCAGTTCCGCGCGCCCCCGGCTGATCCTCGACTTCACCGTCCCCTCGGGGATGCGTAAAACCTGTGCAATCTCTTTATAGTCAAGATCCTGCAGGTCCCGCAGGATGACAGCCTCACGAAGCTCCGGAGAAATCTTCGTCAGCGCCTCCTGTACCATCTTCTCAATTTCTTTCTGAACCGCATGGTCGTGCTGGGTTGGGCCGCCATCCGCCAGCCTCTGCGCCATCGGCATTTCGTCGCTGTCGGCGTCCCAGCCCGCATCCATCGAGTCAGTAACCCGCTGGCCCCGCGTGCGCCGGAAATGGTCTACCAGCAAATTACGGGTCAGCGTCGTGATCCACGTCTGGAAACTCCCCCGCGCCAGATCGAAACTGGAAAGGTTTCCGTAGACTTTCAGGAAAACGTCCTGCGTCAGATCCTCGGCGTCGCTCGCCGATCCGGTAAAGCGGAAGCACAACCCATACACTCGTCTGTGATGCGCGCGGACCAGTTCCGTCCAGGCAAGGGAATCCCCGTGCAGGCACCGCTCCACGAGAATCTGCCATTCGGCTTCCACAGACTTCTCCAGTACCCGTTCCCCGGTCCGTTCCAGCGACCCCTCTTTGCGCTGCCAGCGTTCCGCTGGTTTTACCGCGGCGCCTTCCTGCGCCTGCATCTGCCGGGGCCGTGTGGCCTGCTGCACAACGGCTGACCGCCGTGCGGCAGGAAACCCCATCGCTCCCAGGTTCCACGAAATGGCGCCCGCAACGCTCATGGGCAATCATACGCAGACCGCAGCGCCCAGGTTCCGGAATTCCCGAAGGTGTTGTTACCGGAATTTATTACCACCCGCCGGCAAATCCCCCAGCGGTCCGGCGCAGCCGGCCTACCGCGTCAGAATCACCTCGTACAGGTTGTCCTTAGCCAGAAAAAAGCGGCTGCCGGAAAATCCCTCGAACAGACGCTCGATGCTGCGATTCGTGTAGACACGCCGCACCGGGAAAGGATCCGTCTCCTGCATTTCGATCTCGGTTCCCTCGGTCAGGTGATAACGGCAGTACGCGGTAAATGGCCCTTCCATCTTGCTGTGAAAAATAGCCAGAACCTTGCCGCCCGGCGTCGTCGCCTCCCTCAGCCGCTCCACCAGCGGAGCCGTCAGCGCGCCCGGAATATAGTCCATCGTCGCCCACAGCAGGACCACATCGAACTGCCGCCCGTGAAAGTTCAGGTTCTGCTCGAAAAATCCCCTGACGTCGAACCCCGGCTGCTCGCCAGGCTCCGCCGGAGCCATCTCCCATCCACCGCGCAGCGACTCGTGAACCACATCCGCCATGTAGACGCTGTGCCCCATCCCCGTCAGAAAGTTGATGTTCTGCGGCGAAGTGGGCCCGATATCCAGCACCCGCAGGTTGTCTTCCTCACGCAGGTGTTTCAGCAGCGCCTGCCAGCCGCTGGAGTGGCGCGGTATGCGCGGACCGGTGAGCAGGGTAGGCCGCTCCCTGGCCTCTTCACCGCGATTTTTGCGAAAGAGATTTCCGATCACTACGATCGAGCCTTTTCGGGGTTTCTCCTTCGATTGTATCCGGCTATGGCCTCCTCGCGCGCTCTTCCTGACCTTCTGTCCCACCATCCCGAACGCTCCCGAGAATGGCCCCCGCCCCCCAAAGCTTTACTGTCACCGTTTTCATGGCGGATAATGAAGGGCACCTTTTAGCTTCGTCTCGGGAGTGCTGAATGAAACGTATTGCTGTTGCGTTATGCCTCGTCCTGCTTGTCCTCGTGTGCATCAACCCTGCTTTCGCCCGCAGGAAGAAAAAGAAGAATCATCACAGTGGGAGCGCTGGCGCCGGGGTGGTCACCGCCCACTTCAAATTCCAGAGGCGGGAACGCATGTATCTTTACGAGATTCCTCCCAATGCCCCTGCCGATAAGCCGCTGCCGGCGATTGTTGTAATCCATCGCCAGGGTGCCTATGCCCAGGGAGTCATGCGCTATTGGAAGAACTTCGGCCGCGAAAACGGTATCATTATCATCTCTCCTGAAGCGCAGGAAAATTCCATCTGGAAGACAACGACGGATGGCGCTGCTTTCCTCCACTCCGTTGTCTTTGAGGTCAATAAGGTCCATCCTATTGACCCGCAGCGCGTCTATCTGTTCGGAAATCAGGGCGGCGGCACCTTTGCCACCATTGTGGGCCTGTACGATTCCACCTTCTGGGCGGCAACGGCTACCCAGGACGGCGTCGTCCTGCCCAATGACTACTACCTGTTCAAGCATGCTGCGTACAAAGAGCCCTTTTTCTTCTGGTATGGCAGGAAAGACCCCAGAATCGCCTACAGCGTCGTCACCAATGAGGCCGCCGCCTTCAAGGCCGCCGGCTTTCCTTTTGATCTCGACATCCGCCCGTTTGACAATGGCTCCTATCAGGCCGACTACAGCTCAGTGAATGCCGCAGTCTGGGCCTTCTTCCAGAAGCACACCCTGCCGGCTTCCATTATCGAGGCCAGAGAACAGGCAAACAGCGCCGCCGCGGCAAAGTCAAAATAGCCGCGCCACCCCTGCCGAGCCTTCACCAACCCCATGCTTCCGTTCCGGACATGGGGTTGTTATTGCCCGGCAGACGACCCCTCGCCTCCGCACGATTCCATCCTTGCCGCCGTAGGCCCATCGTTCTTTGGTTCGCGGTTCTTTGGTACACTCTGAGAGAACGCTGGCGTTTGCGGAGCAGCCTCTCCAGGAGCTGCTGCTTGCCAGCCGTGTGCCAAAACGTCGGGGAGTGGCTCAGCCTGGTAGAGCACCTGGTTCGGGACCAGGGGGTCGGAGGTTCAAATCCTCTCTCCCCGACCATCTTCAGCCGCTGATTAGTCCTTCAAAGAAAAAGCCTTACGGCGAAGAGCTGCAAATCAGGAAAAAGCGCTTTCCTGTGGAAAAGTGGGACCATTGGGACCAACGGGCAATTTTTCTGCCACGCCTTCCTGTGCAAACAGACCCAACTCTGACGCGACTCTCTGGCGGGAATCTTCCGGAAAGTGCGTATAGAGC
>JAJZJJ010000428.1 GCA_021810175.1 Acidobacteriota bacterium
TTTCCGGTGCGGAGGAGCAGGCGGGCGAGGTCGAGGTCGGGCGCGGCGAGCTCAGTGCGGCCGTCAACGACCATGACGATGGCCTGGGCCTCGTCCAGCGCGACGCGGGCCTGGCGGAAGATTTCGGCGGGGATAAGGGCTTCGTCGTCGGGAATGATGCCGCCGGTGTCGACGAGACGCGCGACGCGACCATTCCACTGGACTTCTCCGTAGATGCGATCGCGGGTGATGCCAGGTTCGTCGCCGACGATGGAGCGGCGCGATTCGGTGAGGCGATTGAAGAGCGTCGACTTGCCGACGTTGGGCCGGCCCACGATGGCAAAGGTGGGCATGGCGCCGCGGTCGCCGGCGAGCGGCTGGCGGCGAAGATGCGCGTTACTAGCGGATGGTTTGCGTTGCGATTTCAATGGACTTGCCTTATTTCATTTTACGGGGAGCGCGGTTCAGGCCAGGCCGGCGTCGAGGCCGAGTTGCTTTGCGGCGGCGCGGAGGCGTTTGTCGCGGGTCCAGAGCTTTGTTCCGGGTGTGAGCAGGACCGAGGCCATCAGGTGAACGTCGATGTAGCCCAGGCCGAGGCCGTACAGCGAGCGGGTGTGAATGAGTTGGAGTACCTCGTAGTCCTGCGCGGTGATGGCGAATGGCAAATCCTGAAGGTCGGCCAATACCCTCTGTCGGGAGGGAAGCATTCCAAGCGCGAGCTCACCGACAACGAAGGCGTGAATGGCGATTTCTTCAGCATGAAGGAGCGCTTCCATATCCGCGATTCGATTGCGGAAGTGATCCACCCAGACGGATGTATCCGGCAGGATCACGCGATTTTCGAGCGCCGGCGTGGAATGTCTTCCAGGTCGGGCATGGTGCCGCCGAGTTTCGCGAGCCTGCGAGCGGCTTCACGCTGGACCAGAGACTTCAGCGCTTCGCGGACGAGGGCGGATTTCTCGTGGATGCCGGTGTATTCTTCGGCCTTGGCCATGAGTTCGTCGTCGAGATTGAGGGTGGTACGCATGGAGGGTTTCTTCTGCATCGATTTTAGCATCATTTGGTGAAAGTCTTGATGCAGTTTGCGTCGCCGTTGGTTCACGCTCGCGGAGTGATTCCCGGTATGCTTAGCTCAGTCTGACCGTGTCGAGTTCCTCTCCCATGCCGGGATTTCCTTCGCTGCACGCGTTTTTTGCGCCGGGCGGCATACTTGCGAAGTCGGAGATGCCGTACGAGTTTCGACGGGGGCAGTTGGAAATGGCGCAGGCCGTGGAGCGCGCCATTGAGGAAGACCGGCACCTGATTGTGGAGGCCGGGACGGGTACGGGCAAGACGCTGGCGTATCTGCTGCCGGCGCTGCGGAGCGGGCGGAGGGTGATCGTCTCGACGGGGACGAAGAATCTGCAGGAGCAGCTTTACTACAAGGACATACCGTTTCTGGAGTCGCTGCTGGGGCCGCTGCGGGTGACGTACATGAAGGGCCGGGCGAACTACCTGTGCCGGCACAAACTTTACGCGCTGCGGAGCCAGCCGATTCTGAACGGCCTGGAAGAGATCAGCCAGTACCAGGCGATTGCCGAGTGGGAGAAGACGACCGAAACGGGCGACCGGGTGGAGATTGACAGCCTGCCGGAGTCGAGCGCGGTGTGGGCCAAGCTGGACGCGAGGAGCGAGGCGTGCCTGGGGCAGAAGTGCCCGGATTACGACCGGTGCTTCATCACCGAGATGCGCCGCAAGGCGGCCGAGAGCGACATTATCATCGTGAACCACCACCTGTTCTTTGCGGACATGGCGATCAAGCAGCAGGCGCGGACGGCTCCGGATGCGGGTGTGCTGCCGGACTCGACGGTGGTGATCTTTGACGAGGCGCATGAGCTGGAAGATGTGGCTTCGAGCTACTTTGGCATCAGCCTGAGCAATGTGCGGTTTGAGGACCTGGCGCGGGACGTGGAAGTGACGCTGCGGACCAAGGATGCGCTGAAGGTGGAGGTGGTGCAGGCAGCCCAGATGATCCGGGAGCGGGCGCGGCTGTTCTTCGGGTCGCTGCCGCGCGGGAGCGGGAACGAGGGGCGGATTCCGTTTCTGGACCGGGAGGAGTTCCTGGAGATGCAGGGCGATCTCTACCTGGGCGTGATGAATTCGCTGCACCGGCTGGAGAGCGAGTTGGAGCGGCTGCGGGGCGTGGACGAGGCGGGTCCGCTGAAGAAACGGATTGCCGATGTGCGCGAGCAGTTGAAGTTTGTGATGGAGGCGAGCGACCGGAACACCGTCTTCTGGATCGAGCGGCGGGGCGGCAAGCATGCGACGGTTCACCTGCAGGCGACGCCGATTGACGTATCGCAACTGCTGGGCGAGCTGTTGTTTGAGAACTATGGAACGGTGGTACTGACGTCGGCTACGCTGACGGTGCAGGGCGGATTCGGCCATATCCGCAAGCGGCTGGGGATGGGCGATGCGCGGGAGCTGGTGGTTCCTTCGCACTTCAATTACGGGCAGCAGGCGCTTCTTTACCTGCCGCCGGGGATGCCGGACCCTCGGGACCGGGAGTTCCAGGTGGAGGCGACGGCGCGGATACGGCGGATTCTGGAGATTACCGAGGGGCGGGCGTTTTGCCTGTTCACGAGCTACCAGCAGATGCGCGAGGTGTACGAGCGGCTGCTGAGCGAGGTTGGGTTTCCGCTGCTGCTGCAGGGTACGGCGCCGAAGAAGGCGCTGCTGGAGGAGTTCCGGACGACGCCGAACGCGGTGCTGCTGGGGACTTCGAGCTTCTGGCAGGGCGTGGACGTGCAGGGCGAGGCGCTGAGCTGCGTGATTATCGACCGGCTGCCGTTTGCGGTGCCTTCGGACCCGGTGGTGCAGGCGCGGATGCGGGCGATTGAGGAGAGCGGCGGTAGGCCGTTTTTCGACTTCCAGGTGCCCTCGGCGGTGATCACGCTGAAGCAGGGCTTCGGGCGGCTGATCCGGTCGGTGCAGGACCGGGGGGTGCTGGTGCTGCTGGATCCGCGGCTGCAGACGCAGCGGTATGGGCGGATCTTTATAGACAGCCTGCCGCGCTACCGGGTGACGCAGGAGCTGGCCGACGTGGAGGCGTTTTTTGCCGCGCCGAAGGTGGCTGAGCCTGCGGGTTAGTCTCTTCCCTGGAAGCGGTGGATGAGGCGGCGGTCACGCTTGGAGGGCCGGCCGGGGTTGGGGACGGCTCCGATGGCGGCCATGGCTTTGCGCTCGGCGGCGAGCTGGGCGCGGGCGGCGCGGCTGGCTTCCGATTCCTCGTAGAGGGTTTGGGCGACGGCGGCGGGGCCTCGCATCTCGCTGACGGCTTTGACTTCGACTTCAAACTCGCCGCCCTCGTTGCGGATGTGGAGCCGATCGCCGGGGCGGACGTCACGGGCGGGCTTGGCGTCGTGTCCATTGGCCTGGATGCGGCCGAGGTCGCAGGCGCGGGCGGCGAGGGCGCGGGTCTTGAAGAAGCGGGCGGCCCAGAGCCATTTGTCGATGCGAACGGAGTCCATGGGGGTATTTTCCTATAGCTGGCTTGCTGCCGGACGCCGGTGGGGATTATTCACCGCAAAGACCGCGAAGAACGCAAAGAAAGACCGCGAAGGTCTTGGGGGTGCTGGCCGCACGGGGGACTGGCCGTCCAGGCAACTGCGCGCTTTGCGCGCCATTCCGATTCGAGCTTTGTGCATGGCTGGGGATGGAGTTCTGGACCTGGCATTCTCCGTTCCCACCCAAGCGGAGCTTGGATGGGGCACCCTTGTCGTCTGGTGTCCGTCCGGTTCGTGCCGAAAAAAAGAGATTCACGACTCCCATCTTTTTGTGGATAAGTTGTTGATTTTATGGGGTGGGTTATCCCTCAAAGGGCGGGGTTTCCGGGGTGTTTTTGTGGGGAAATGGTTGATTCCATTGGGTAGGTTAAGGTTCTAAGGAGCGGGGAAACCAAA
>JAJZJJ010000429.1 GCA_021810175.1 Acidobacteriota bacterium
GGCGGCCGGCGCGGATGCCCCGGAGCGTGGCAATGGCCGCAGGGCATGGTTTTGATGTGCTGGCGAGGGTTTCGGGGAAGAGATTTCCGATCAGTGCGATTCGGGTGAGGAAGTTCTGCGAGAGCACGCAGTTCAGGGCAGAAAGGATTGTGGAAACTGGATTTACTGCGCCGTTTACGCTGGCTGAAGGTCTGGCGCGGACCATCGAGCACGAATTTCTCGAGGAGTAATCCTTTTCCCGTATTGCCCCGGTTGAGGCCGCGACTCGCAGTTCGCCAAGGGCAGGCCGACAATTATCCGACAATTCCCATGCTCAAATCCGCTGATTCAACTCTGACATCTTGAGCATGTTTGCCAGCTCTGCGCGGACCAGCAGAAAGCCTCTGACTCCCCGCAAAGGAGTCGTGGACATGATTGCTGCGGGCAATAGGACTGAGACGAACATATTGACAAAGCTACGGAACAATGATCAATCGTCATTGCACATTACGCTTCCGGAACCCTGATGCAGCCTATGCCAGCTTCGCCAAGCTTCGCGGCGACAAATGCGACAGCGCTTGTAGATGCGGCCACTACGGCTTTCGATGACAACATTGTCGGCCGTTAGCTGATGGCCGTTTTTGCAGAGTTCTGGGGTGGTTTCAACAACCGGGCTTAGTGTTACTGTGTTATTTAGAAGCCGCGCAGGCAGCAGGGACATCTGGGCAGAGAGCGGGCCAGGTGTGCGGCTATCTGCTGACGCAGGGTGGCGATGGAAGACGGGTTGTGCCGCTCAGTGCGAGCTGGCAGCGCCGCTGGGGGCGTAGCTGGCTTCGGGACGTGGTAGCGGAAGGCAGAGGTCGGCTGTCCGCAGCGACTCGCCTGGCGGAGGGGGAAAAGGCACCGCTCCCGCACTAGTACTGTGACCGCGTGAAGCGGTTCTTTCTGTAGAGGAACTTCCGGCGAGCTTTTGCACGTGTGAAGCGCCAGTCGATGAGCGTCCGGTCGCAATTCATCTTCTGGTTCCAGGCTTCGGCTTCCCGCTGGAGGGCGTCGAAGCTGGGGATTCTGCGTTGTCCGAGGCACTGGCGGCTGAACAGACCGATCTCGATCTCGGCCTGGTTCAGCCAGCTGCCATGCTTCGGGGTGTAATGCGGAGTGAACCGGTTCCAGATCCAGCCACCCACCTGCTCTCCGAACGAGTCGGTAAGGGCTTTTGATTTCGCTACTCTGAGTTGGCCCCATTCGCGCAGCTGAACTGGCCCCACCTGAAGAGGTCATTCCGTACTTTGGATTCGGGAGTGGATTCCGAAGCCGGAGGACGGATTGACGGACAGGAGAAGCAAGGTGGAGTTGTACGAGCAGATTCGTCAGGAGTACGAGCATGGAGCGGGAACGATCCGCGCGGTGGCTCGGAAGTATGGGGTTCACCGGCGGGACGTACGGCGGGCGCTGGAGAGCGCGGTGCCTCCGGAGCGGAAGAAGCCGGAGCGGGATCGGCCGGTACTGGGGCCGGTGATGCCGTTGATCGACGCGATTCTGGAGGCAGACCGGCGGGCGCCACGGAAGCAGCGGCATACAGCGCACCGTCTCTGGATGCGGTTGCGCCAGGAGATGCCGGCGGTGGAGATATCGGAGTCCAGCGTGCGGCGGTACGTGCGAGAGCGCAGGATGGCGATGGGGCTGATGGGGCGCGAGGTGTTTGTGCCCCAGTCGTATCAGATGGGCGAAGAAGCGCAGGTGGACTGGTACGAGGGGTGGGTGGATTTCGAGGAGGAGCGGCGCAGGGTGTACGTGTTCTGTATGCGCTCGATGGCCTCGGGTGCGGCATTCCACCGGGCTTATCCCCATGCCACGCAGCAGGCATTTCTGGAGGCGCACGAGCTGGCGTTCGCCTAGTTTGGCGGGGTATTCCGGACTCTGCGCTACGACAACCTGACCAGTGCGGTGAAGAAGATCCTGCGCGGCTACAGGCGGGAAGAGACGACGCGGTTCATCGCTTTTCGTTCGCACTGGGGATTTCAGTCGGAGTTTTGCACTCCCGGTGAAGGCCACGAGAAGGGCGGGGTGGAAGGTGAAGGCGGACAGTTCCGGCGGAACTACCTGGTGCCGGTTCCGAAGGGGCGCGATCTGGAGGAGCTGAACCGGGTCATCGCCTCCGGCTGCAACGCGGAGCAGAAGCGGACGATCACCGGACGCAGCCAGACGATCGGGGCGGCGATGGCCGCCGAGCGTGATCATCTGCTGCCGCTGGCGGCTGAAGGGTTCGATCTGGCGAGCGTGCATTTTCCACGTGTCAACGCCATGGGCTGCGTCAAGGTGCTGACGAACTTCTATTCCACGCCGCTGGCGGTGAGCACGGCCGTGGAGGCGAAGGCCTTCTCAGCCCATGTGGAGATCTGGCATGAAGGCCGGCTGGCTGCGCGACACGAGCGTTGTTATGAGCGGCATCAGAAGGTGCTGGAACTGGAGCACTACCTCGATGTGCTGGTACGCAAGCCGGGCGCTCTGGCGGGATCGACAGCGCTGGAGCAGTGCCGGGCCCAGGGTCGCTGGCCGGTAAGCTACGACCGTTTCTGGAAAATAATCGATCATCGGGAGGGACGGCAGGCGGGAACGCGCGCGATGGTGGACGTCCTGTTGCTCGCACGTGAACATGGCGCCGCCCGGGCGCGGGAAGCGGTTGAGGAAGCCCTGGAGATGGGCTGCGCGAACCTGAGCGCAGCCCGATATCTGCTTCGCGTTGACCATCGGGAGACGACCTCGGCTCCCGATGCTGTGGACATCGGTGTACTCCGACGTTATGACCGGCCGAGACCCAAACTGGATGCCTATGAACAACTGCGGCCCGGCTGGACGGCCCTGGCGACGGAGGTGATCCAGTGAGCGCCGCCGCACAGCAGGCTGTCATCGAGCAGCATGCCCGCCAACTCTACCTGACCACGGTCGCAGAACAGTTCGCCTCCCTGGCCGAGGAAGCGGTCAGGAAGAAGCAGTCTCACCTGAGCTATCTGGAGGCGCTGCTGGAGGCCGAAGTAGAAGAGCGCGATCGCCGCGCGGTGATGCGGCGCATCAAGGAGGCGCACTTCCCGGCGGTGAAGACGGTGGAGGAGTTCGACTTCCACAGTGCCCCGCATATCCCGGCGGGCCTGATCCGGAAGCTCAGCGAGGGCCAGTATCTGGAACGCCGCGAGCCAATCGTGTTCCTTGGCGATACCGGGACCGGCAAGTCGCATCTGGCCACTGCCCTGGCTGTGGCCAGATGCCGCCAGCGCAGACGGGTGCGCTTTACCACGGCCGCCGAGATGGTCACCGAACTGATCGAGGCGCAAACCCAGATGCAACTGACGCGTGTCCGCAATCGCTGGATGCGCTACGAACTGGTTGTCATCGACGAACTCGGATATGTGGTCATGCCCGACGCTGCCGCGGAGTTGCTCTTCCAGGTCATCGCCGGGCGTGCCGAGCAGTCCTCGGTGATCGTGACCACCAACCTGCCGTTCTCCGAATGGACCACCAAAATCCCGAACGCGCGCCTGTGCAAGGCCATGCTGGACCGGCTCACCGATCAGGCGCACATCATCGAAACCGGAACCGAGTCCTACCGGTTCCGCAGAACTCTGGCAAGAAAAGGAAAACCTGTCCCTGCAGCATGATCGGGACGCGACCGCCCCGTGTTGGCCATAACTCCAGTCGCCCTACGGGCTCCTTCCGTTACGGCCAACACGGAAAGACCAAACCAACCAAAGGGTGGGGCCAGTTCAGATGATCAAAAGGGGCCAGATCGAGTAGACAAAGTCACCGGGAATTCGTGCCACTGCGCACCAGTGCCCAGCAATCAGAAAACGCCGTTCAGCACCGCCCGCGTATCGTGCCACGGTCGGCGGCGTTGTCCTCACGCCGCGGCGGTTGCAACACCGGCTCCATTACTGTCCACT
>JAJZJJ010000430.1 GCA_021810175.1 Acidobacteriota bacterium
GGAGCAGCTGGTGAGTTCGCTCACCTTCTTCCAGACGAAGGGAGGCGGCGGCACGAAGGCGCGTCCCGCGGCCGCTCAGGCGGGCAGGCCGGCGGAAGCGGCGGAGGGGAAGGCGAACGGCCACAATCACGCCCTGCGGGAGAAGGTGCTGGCGAAGGCCGGGGTTCATCTGAAGATGGGCGACAAGCACGACAGCCTGGATGGTGAATTCGAGCGCTACTGAGCGGCGATGGGGGGCCGCCTGCGGGCGGCCCGGCCTCAACAAGCGAGAGGAATGAAGCGATGAATGAGAGTGCGATTACGGAAGCGCGGCAGTATCTGACCTTCCGGCTGGGCAGGGAAAGCTTTGCCCTCGATGTGGCCAAGGTGCGCGAGGTGCTGGACCTGACGACGATCACAGCGGTGCCGCGGACGCCGGAGTTCATGAGCGGGGTGATCAATCTGCGGGGGACGGTGGTGCCGGTGGTGGATCTGCGGCTTTGCTTCGGCATGGCGAAGACGGAGAGCACGCGCAACACCTGCATTGTTGTGGCGGAGGTGAAGCTGGACAACGAATCGACGGTGATCGGCGCGCTGGCCGATTCCGTGGAGGAGGTGATCGACCTGGAGCCGGAACAGATTCAGCCGGCTCCGCGCATCGGCACGCGCATCCACACGGAATTTATTCGCGGGATGGGCAAGCGCGAGACGCAGTTCATCATGATTCTGGACATCGACCGGGTGTTTTCGGCCGAGGACATGGCGGCTCTGCGGGGCCAGGAAGCGGAAACGGCAGCCTGAGACGGGGCTGAGGAAGGTGGGGCGCGGCGATCCCGCGTCCCGGGCCTGCGATGGAGACGAGAGGAGAGACGCTGTCCAGCCGGGAGTTTGCGCAGCTGCGCGACCTGATTTATGCGGAAGCCGGCATTCGGCTGGGGCCGGAAAAGAAGACGATGCTGGAGGCGCGGCTGCGGCGCAGGCTGCGGGCGCTGCAGCTGGAGTCCTGTTCGAAGTACTGCGAATACCTCTTTGGGCGCGAAGGCATGCGCGAGGAGAAAATTCATTTCATCGACGCGCTCACGACGAACAAGACGGATTTCTTTCGCGAGCCGCGGCATTTCGAATGGCTGACGCAGCAGGCGCTGCCGAATCTAACCGCCGGGAGTGAAGGCAGGCCGCTGCTGGTATGGAGCGCGGGCTGCTCGACGGGTGAGGAGCCGTACACGCTGGCGATGGTGCTGAGCGAGTATGCGGAGGGGCGTCCGTGGTTCAGCTTTCGCATTCTGGCGACCGACATTTCGACGGCGGTGCTGGCGCGCGCGGAAGTGGGGATTTACCAGGGAGAGGCGGCGGATGCAGTGCCGGCGACGCTGCGCAGGAAGTACACGATGCGCAGCCGGGAGGCGGGGAGCCGCTTCCGGATCGTTCCGGAGCTGCGGCGGCTGATTGAATTCCGGCGGCTGAACCTGATGGACGGAGACTACGGCCTGGGCGAAAAGGCGGATGCGATCTTCTGCCGCAACGTGATTATCTACTTCGACCGGCAGACGCAGGAAGCGATTCTGGGGAAGCTCTGCCGTTGCCTGGCTCCGGGGGGATATTTGTTTGTCGGGCATTCGGAGACGCTGCACGGCATGAGCCTGCCGGTAACTCCGATGGCTCCGGCTTTGTATCGGAAGGAAGGCGGAAGGGAATAGCGCGGGGAGTCAACGGTGGAATCGGCAAAGTCCAAAGTGACAGTTCTGGTGGTGGACGACTCGGCGGTGGTGCGACAGACGCTCAGCCGGCTGCTCTCGCTGGATCCGGAGATCGAGGTGATGGCGACAGCCAGCGATCCGTTCGTAGCGGCTCATCATATTGCGGAGCGGCTTCCGGATGTCATCACGCTGGACATCGAGATGCCGCGCATGGATGGGATCACCTTTCTGAAGAAGCTGATGAGCCAGCATCCGATTCCGGTGGTGATCTGTTCCAGTCTGGCGGAAGAGGGCGCGCAGAGCACGCTGCAGGCGCTGGAACTGGGAGCGGTGGAGGTTATCGCCAAGCCGCAGATGGGCACGCGGCAATTTCTTGAGGACTCGCAGATCATGCTCTGCAATGCGGTGAAGGCCGCGGCCCGGGCGCGGATGCGGCCGCGCCGGCTGCGGGAGGTGCAGCCGAAGCTGACCGCCGATGTGATTCTGCCGCCGGCGCTCCACGCGATGGCGGAGACAACCGAAAAGGTGGTGATGGTGGGAGCCTCGACAGGCGGCACCGAGGCGCTGAAGGTGCTGCTGGAGAACCTGCCTGCCGATTGTCCGGGGATTGTGATCGTGCAGCACATGCCGGAGTTGTTTACGCGGGCGTTTGCGGCGCGGCTGGATGGGCTGTGCGCCATCACCGTGAAGGAGGCAGCCACGAACGACAGCGTTCTGCGGGGGCAGGCGCTGATCGCTCCGGGCAATCACCATCTGCTGCTGAAGCGCAGCGGAGCGCGGTATTACGTGGAGGTGAAGGATGGTCCGCTGGTCTGCCGGCATCGGCCGTCGGTGGATGTTCTGTTCCGTTCGGCGGCGCGGTATGCGGGGCGCAACGCGGTGGGGGTGATTCTGACGGGGATGGGCGACGACGGGGCGCGCGGGATGCTGGAGATGAAACAGGCGGGGGCGGCGACGATAGCGCAGGACGAGGCGACCTCGGTGGTGTTCGGCATGCCGAAGGAGGCGATCAAACTGCAATGTGTGGACCGGGTGCTGCCGCTGGAGTCGATTGCCGGCGCTGTTCTCTCCTCGTGCCGCGTGTGAAATGGATGCAGAGTGGGGTGTGAGCGGGGCTTGGTTTTGCAGGAGTGTTGTCGCTCTTACTCCGCGCGCAGGGCTTCGATGGGATCGAGCCAGGCGGCTTTGCGGGCGGGATAGTAGCCGAAAGCGATGCCCACGAGTGCCGAGAAGAAGACGGCGAGGAGGACGGCGCCGACGCTGACGACGGTATTCCAGCCGGCGAGAAGGGAGATGACGACCGAGGCGCCGATGCCCAGGACGACGCCGGCGAGACCGCCGGTGATGGAGAGGATGACCGCCTCGATGAGGAACTGGGAGAGAATGTCGCGGGTGCGGGCGCCGACGGCCTGACGGAGGCCGATCTCGCGAGTGCGCTCGCGGACGGAGACGAGCATGATGTTCATGATGCCGATTCCGCCGACGATGAGGGAGACGGAGGCCACGGCGGCGAGCATGAGGGACATGATGCGGGACGAGGCCTGCTGCGCTGCGAAGATCTCCTGCATGGCGCGGATGGAGAAGTCATCTTCTTCGGCGGGAGTGAGCCGGTGACGCTGGCGCAGGAGGGCGGTTGCTTCCTCCTGGGCGCTGCTGGTGCGCTGGGTGCTTTTTGCCTGGAGAATGATTGCGTCCACGGCATCGGCGTTTGCCGATTTGATGCCGATGACTTTTCGCTTGGCCGTGGAAATGGGGAGCAGCACGATGTCGTCCTGATCCTGGCCCATCGGGGATTGTCCTTTGGCTTCGAGCACACCGACGACGGTGAAGGGGACGTTTTTGATGCGAATGGAACCGCCCACCGGGTCTCTGTCTCCGAAGAGGTTGGTGGCGACGGTGGGGCCGAGCAGGGCGACCTTGTTGGCGGATTCGACGTCCTGCTGCGTAAAGGGAGCGCCCTGAGCCACGCGGATGTCGCGAATCTCAAGAAAGGACGGGGTGGTACCGATGAGGATAGTCGCCCAGTTGCTGTTCTCCTGAACGATCTGGGCGCCGCCGCGGACCATGGGCGCGGCGGCGGCGACGTCAGGGCACTGCGCGGCCAGCTCGCGGGCGTCCGATTCGGAGAGCGTGAGCACATTGCCGGTGCCCATGCGCATGCCGGAACTGGTGAGGCTGCCGGGCAATACGATGATGACGTTGCTGCCGATGCTGGCGATTTGTTCCTGGATGCGCTGCT
>JAJZJJ010000431.1 GCA_021810175.1 Acidobacteriota bacterium
CCAGCGATCCCATCGTCGCCGCCAGCGCCGCGTGATGCCCCGCCCCAAAGCCAATCCCCAGCGTGAACTCCGTCGTCCCCGCCGGAATCTCGCCCGTCACCGCGACGTTCCCGTTCAGCGCCGACCCATACTCCCAGTCCATCAGGAAGTTCTCCTTCAGGTCCTGCCAGCCGTCGCTCGCACCCACAAACCCGCAGCTCGCCCGTGTGAATCCGCAGTCCGCCGCCATCGCCAGCGACCGCTCGTTCTTCCACGCCAGCACCGCCCGCCGCCCCGCCGCATCCACCACCCGCGCCGAGTTGCCCCGCCCGCCTCCCTCCAGATGCGGAGACAGCAGCGCGTACAGCCGCAGCCGCCCGATGAATTCCGCGTCGTCGCCCTCCAGCCGCACCCGCGCCAGCACCACCGGCGCATGCGGATCGGCGATGATCTCCCATACCAGCGAGTACCGCCCCTCCGGATCCCGGTTCGTCAGCCGCACCGCCTGCGAGTCGCAGTCGATGTACTCGAACGCGTGAACCAGATCCTTCCGCTCTTCGTGAAAAAACGTCTCCCCGTCCGTGATCAGGAACTGCATGTCCCGAACCTGCGGCCGATCAATCGTCGGACCGTAAATCTCGTTCAGGATCCCATGCGATACCGTGTACCAGACCCGGCTTGATGCCGCGTACGCCGTGCCCACCGCGGCCTTCGCGCTCGATGTCCACCGCGGCTCCAGCCCCGGTGCTCCAAACGCCTCTCCCTGCCCATCCACCCACCGGTACCGCGAATCTGTCTCTGCCATCGTGCGCCATTCTCTCCGTAACTTTCGCTTTTCCTGGTTACACGGCGGTGAATCCAACCCACTCCATCGCCTGCGCTTTAGACCCGCCTGCCCCGGACACGGCTTCAGCAATGCCGCATTTATTCGCAAGATGACCCGAAGATGACCTGCGGATGAATCTCCGCCCCGGAATCCTGATTCGCGCGGCGGACTTTAGATTTCCACCACCGAAAATCCCGCCGCCCGCGCCGCCTCGCTCAGCCGCCGGTCCGAGCACAGAAACTTCCGCCCCTCCGGACGTTCCCCGCACCAAGCCATCGCCGCCGCCAGTTGCAGGCTGTCCGCCGCCCGCAGCGGATATTTCTCCAGCAGCGCGCATGCCATCTCCCGAACCAGCTCATCGGGCATAATTTCCTGCCATACCGTTTGCAGCCACCGAGAGGTTTCAATCGCTTGTCGGGCTCGCGTCTCGTCGATCTCCCCGCTTCGCACCACGCGCCACACCGCGCTGTGAATCTCCGCAACGGCGCCCCACCACACCACCGGCGAATAGCGCTCCAGCAGCTTCCCGGCTTCGGGGCTGGTTCTCTGGATCACGCACAACGGGACCAGCGCACTGGTGTCCCAGAACGCGGCTTCCTCGCTCACCAGCCTTCCTCTCGGTCGTCCAGCAGCGCCTGCGTCGCGGACTTGCCCTTCACCGTCGGCCGCGGCATCTTCCAGAACTCCTCTAGCGCCTCCGGCGTCAGCTTACGCTTCGCCGGAATCAGCTTCCCCTCGGCGATCAGCCGCAGCTCATGCTCCGTCGCATCTCCCGCCTCCAGCGGGACCAGCCGCGCCACCGGCATCTTCCGGTCGCGGATGATGATCTCCTCGCCCGCCTTCGCATACCCAATGTATGTGCTCAGCCGGTTCTTCAGCTCCGCAATATTCACGCTCCGCATCGCTTTTACCCCAACATGGCCATTATAGCCATGTCAAACCCGGGACCCACGGCCCGCAATGCATCCCCTACAGGCTATCCCGCCGTTCTACAATCGCAGCGATATCCAGAATGATGAAACTGGCCCTGCCAACAGCGCGCCCTCAATCCGCTGAGGGCTGCCGCCTCGCTCAGGTATTTGTGGCCCTTTGCCTGCTGCTTGCCCCGGCCCCCGGGTTCGCCCGACAACACCCGCCGTCGCTTTCACCGCAAGCCCCGGTCTCCGCCTGGATGCGCGCCATCTTCGGCAACTACGACGCAAAAACTAGAACCTCCCGAGCCACCGTGCCCGCCGGCCACCCCGATCTCAAAGGCAGCGGCTTCTCAGCCGGCGATCCCATCCTCGTATACCCGTTTTGGAGCCGCGTCTACGGGCTCCCTGCGCACCATGAATGGGTTTTCCTCACCTACGCAATCCCCAACGGCCCTAGTTGGCAGCGCACCTTCGCGGACGTCGCGCCCTTTTCCTGCCACTCCTGCGCACCGCTTGTGGGAATGCACTTGCTGAGGAAGACAAGAAACGGTTGGACGGTAGGAATCTCGTCCAACGCTCTTACCACTTCAGGAGCCTTCGGCCAGCCTTCCGATTTAACTCGCCAAATTCCCATCGGCCCCGGAGTAACCGGAATTGAACTTATGGATTCCTTTGGGGGACAGGGTTTTTTCGAGCAATCGGTCTACATTCTCACCTTCTGGCATTCGCAGGCCCTCCTGTCGTTTCACAGCGAATTCGAGGCCAGCGATTTGAGGGCATGCACCACACATCCCCAGCATCCCCTGCCGCGCTACGGACCCTTTCCCTGTTTCCACTGGATCAAATCCCTGCGCTTCCAGCCCCATCCGAAATCCGCCTACGACGACCTGATCATTACCCAACGCGGGACACATCTCGATCCTAAAGACAACTCAAGAGTTCTGTATGCTTCAGGAACCCAGACGTGGCAGTACCGCGAAGGCAAATACATCCTCGTCTCCCAAAGCGGCCCCACAATTCCGGCCGACTGAAACCGCTCCCTTACAGCACCATCGACATCGCATCCGGGTCCGGATGGAAGTGCACCATCGACATCGCGCGCCCCACTTCCCCGTTCTTCATGAACTGCTGCCACACAAACCGGCTCCGCAGATTCTCCGCCATCAGCATCATGATTCCCTGGTCGATCCCCAGCACATTCCGCGAATACCAGTTCGCATGCGGCTGAAATGCATCCACAAACCCGTACCGCTGATAAACCTTGTTCCCAAACTGTTCCTTCATGCTCACCAAAACGTGCGAGCACTCCGCCGGCAAAAACACCAGCGAGCCCCCCGTCGCGCTCGGCGTCAGCGTCCCGTCCGGATCTCCCATCGACGGCGGCCCGCCCCAAACCCGGTACCCCTCCTGCGAATCCGACGCCGTCAGCCCCCACAGATTCTGGTTCCACCATGGAAACTTCCGCCCCTGCGTCAGGCACCACAGCTGGTGGACCCGCGTAGCCGCAATCGAATTCGTGAAGTAGTTCGCATGCAGGTCCGCCACGTTCCTGAAGTCGCACCACGCATGCGCATACTGATGGATAAAAATCGGCGCCACGCCGCTGATGTAGTCGATCCCGCCAAACTGCACCACCGGCCGCCGAAGATCCCCCCACGTCGATGCCGGAATCGGATGCGTCGGCGACCCGATCGCCAGCAGATACATCACCAGCAGCTCCGCATAAATGTCCCACCGGTGCTGCAAAAATCCCTGGTCCGGCAGCCATCCCATCGAGAGCGTCTTGCCCTGGTTCATCATCCACTGCCAGTCCACCCGTTCGTAGAACTGCGTCGCCAGGTTCTCGATCTTCGTGTTGCCCGCAAAATACTGCCGCGCCGTCAGCACCCCGCACAGCAGCCAGCAGGTGTCGATCGACGACAGCTCGCACCCGAACACCCGCTTCCCCGTATCCATATCCATGAAGTGATACAGAAACCCGTGCTCCTGCGGACACTGCTCCACCAGAAACTGCAGCGTCGTCTCCACGCGCTGCTCGCACTGCGTCGCTGGCAGATAGCCTCGCTTGTGCGCGATGCACAACGCCGTCAAACCAAACCCCGTTGCCGCAATGCTCGATACCCGGCTCGGCGACGGCCCCTCCGAACGCCCGTGGTCCCGCACCATCCCCGTCTTCGGACTCGCCTCGTT
>JAJZJJ010000432.1 GCA_021810175.1 Acidobacteriota bacterium
CTGGTGCTGGATCTGCGGGGGAATCCGGGCGGGGTTCTGGTGGAGGCGGTGGCGGTGTGCGACCGGCTGCTGAAGCGGGGCCAGGTGATTGTGTCGCAGCGGGGACGGGCGTATCCGGAGCAGGTTTACCGGGCGACGCACGGCAACGGGGGGAAGGACTTCCCGATTGTGGTGCTGGTGAATCACGGGACGGCGTCGGCGGCGGAGATTGTGACGGGAGCGCTGCAGGATCACGACCGGGCGCTGATTCTGGGACAGACGACGTTCGGCAAGGGGCTGGTGCAGACGGTGTACTCGCTGTCGGACCGGACGGGCCTGGCGCTGACGACATATCACTACTACACGCCGAGCGGGCGGCTGATCCAGCGGAACTATAACGGGGTTTCGCTGTACGACTACTATTACGACCACGACCAGCCGAAGCCGAAGAACCGGGAAGTGCGGTTTACGGATTCGGGGCGGAAGGTGTACGGGGGCGGAGGGATTACGCCGGACGTGCATTACGCTCCGCCGAAGGCCACGCGATTCGAGAAGGTGGTTCTGGATATGGGGATGTTCCAGGGATTCACGGAGCAGTACCTGGCGCATCGGACGCTGACGAAGGATTTCGTGGTGAACGACGCGGTGCTGAAGGACTTTAAGAAGTACCTGGACAAGCAGGGTATCCAGTATTCGCCGCAGGAGTTCAAGGCGAACGAGGACTGGGTGAAGACGAATATCAAGTCGAGCCTGTTTACGACGCAGTTTGGGGAGTCGGCGGGGCTGAAGGTGCAGGCGGAGTCGGATCCGGAGATTGCGAAGGCGGAGGCGCTGATGCCGGAGGCGGCGAAGCTGGAGCAGCACGTGATCCAGGTGCTGGCGGAAAAGCAGGCGGCGCTGGAGAAGGGTCCGGGAGCCAACTAAGCGGGAAAACGGAGATTGAATGAGGGCCGGGGGCGAAGAGCTTCCGGCCTTTTGCTGTTTAGGGGAAAGGAAGGGATAGCACTCGGGTGCCCGGCGATCCCATGGAAGATGTAGGTTTCGCGAAGTTATAAGCCTTATACTGGCGGACAACACTGCCGATAAGTCGAGCAGCACTGCCAGAATGGACGCGTGCGGGCAAAGGTAAGGAGAGACGGTGAGAGTGGGCGGCAGGACGGCGAAGGGGCGCGAGGGTGAGCGGCGCAGGCTTTGCTGTATCTGGCTGCGGGTTTGGCTGACCGGCGCTGCGATTGCGGTGGTAGCGGGATGGATGCCGGCGGCGGGTGCGGCATCGCTGCCGGTGCTGCGGACGGTTCATGCGGCGCACAGTCTGAGCCAGGCGGAGGCGCGGCGGGGTTATCCGGTGCATCTGGCGCGGGCGCAGGTGACGTATTTCGATCCGGATCTGGGAGCGTTATTTCTGCTGGGGCGGCACGACAGCATTTTCGTCGATCTGCGGGGGCAGAAGCAGCCGGATTTGCGGCCGGGAGATCTGGTGAGCGTGGATGCGGTGACGGGTCCGGGGAACGTGGATCCGGTACTGGTACACGCGAGCTTTCGCAAGCTGGGGCATGCGCCGCTGCCGCCGGCTCCGCTGGAGAGCTTTGACGCGATCTCGATCGATCAGCATGATTCGCAGTGGATAGCGGTGGAAGGGATTGTGCGGGCGGTGCGGCGGCAGACGGGGGTGACGGCGTACGCGGGCCATGCGGCGTCGAACCAGTCCAACATGACTTTGACGCTGGCGATGGGGGCGAATCAGCTGGAAGTGATCACGCTGAACCGGGATTATGCCGAGGCGCTGAAGCTGGTGGACGCGAAAGTGCGGCTGCGGGCGGCGTGCGGGACGAAGTTCAACCAGAGGAGCCAGATCATCGGGGTTCACCTGTACATGCCGGGGCTGAAGTACGTGCAGGTGCTGCAGGCGCCGCCGGCTGACCCGTTCAAACTGCCGCTGGCGGATACGGCGGCGGTGATGCGGGTGGGCGACGGGCATCGGGTGCATGTCCGCGGGGTGGTGACGTCGACGTGGGGGAAGCGCGAGTTCTCGCTGATGGGCCAACGGCATGGGATCTTCGTATTCACGGACGAGCCGGTGGATGTGCAGGTGGGCGAGCTGCTGAATGTGGTGGGGTTTCCGTCGATTGGGGATTTTACGTCGGTGCTGGAGGACGCGGTCGTGCGTTCGGCGGGGCGTGCACCGGTGCCGCCGCCGACGAAGCTGACGGCAGCGGAGGGTCTGCTGGGCGCGTATGACGCGGAGCGGGTGGAGGTGGAGGGGACGGTTCTCTACCGGTCGCGGACGCCGACGGAGCAGGCTTTGGTGCTGAACGGGGATGGGACCGAGTTTACGGCGGCGCTGCCGGTGCGGGGGCCGGGATTTCCGGCGAAGCTGGCGCCGGGAAGCCGGGTACGGGTGACCGGGGTGTGCCACATTCTGGTGACGCGGAAGAAGACGCCGGAGGCGATGGAACTGCTGCTGGATTCGCCGGAGGGCGTGGTGGTGCTGTCGAGCCCGTCGTGGTGGACGGCGCAACACACGCTGATTCTGGTGGCGGTACTGCTGGCGCTGGCGATCGGCGTGGCGATGTGGAATGTGATTCTGCGGCGGCGGGTGCGGGCGCAGACGCGGCTGATCCGGAACCAGCTGCAGGAGGCGCGGGCGCTGCGCATCCAGGCGGAGTCGGCGAACCGGGCGAAGAGCGAGTTTCTGGCGAACATGAGTCATGAAATCCGAACGCCGCTGAACGGCGTACTGGGGATGACGTCGCTGGCGCTGGACACGAAGCTGACGCCGGAGCAGCGGGAATACCTGGAGACGGTGCGGGTGTCGGCGGACGGGCTGATGGCGGTGATCAACGACGTACTGGACTTCAGCAAGATCGAAGCGGAGCGGGTGGAGCTGGAGGCGATTGATTTCGATCTGTACGCGCTGATGGAGGAATCGCTGAAGACGCTGGCGGTGCGGGCGGACGAGAAGGGGCTGGAGCTGCTGTGCGACATCGGGGCGGGCGTGCCGGAACGGGTGCATGGCGATCCGGCGCGGCTGCGGCAGGTGTTTCTGAACCTGGTGGGGAACGCGATCAAGTTCACGCACGAGGGCGAGGTGGAGCTGGGGGTTCGGCTGGAGGGAAGCCGGGTGCGGGAAACGGCAACGGAGTACCGGCTGCACTTTACGGTGTCGGATACGGGGATCGGGATTGCGAAGGAGAAGCGGCAGGTGATTTTTTCGCCGTTCGCGCAGGCGGATTCCTCGACGACGCGGGAGTTTGGCGGAACGGGACTGGGACTGAGCATCTGCACGCGGCTGGCGGCGCTGATGAACGGGAAGCTGTGGGTGGAGAGCGAAGTGGGACGGGGATCACGGTTCCATTTCGCGGTTCCGCTGCGCGGTGCAGTGGGGGCGGCGAAAGAAGAGGCGAAGGGAAGCGAGGACGCGCTGCTGGGAGTGCGGACGCTGGTGGTGGACGATAACGCGACGAACCGGCTGATTCTGGGCAATATGCTGAATCGGAGCGGGATGGCGGCGACGGAGGCGTCGAGCGGGGCGGACGCGGTAATGCTGCTGCAGGCAGCGCAGGAGCGCGGGGAGCCGTATCAGCTGCTGGTGACGGACATGCACATGCCGGAGATGGACGGGCTGGCGATGGTGGAGCGGATCCGGAAGACACCGGGGCTGGCGGTGCCGACGATCATGATGCTGACGTCGACGACGCGGGGAATGGATCTGGAGCGGTGCCGGCAGCTGGGGATCTGTTCGTGCCTGTACAAGCCGGTGCGGCGGGCAGATCTGCTGGCGGCGATCCGGAAGGCGCTGGGCGGATGCGCGCCGGTGGAGGCGGAACTGCTGGGGATGCCGGCGGCGCGGCGGGGGCTGCGGGTGCTGATTGCCGAGGATAACCAGATCAATCAGATGGTGGCGACGCGGCTGCTG
>JAJZJJ010000433.1 GCA_021810175.1 Acidobacteriota bacterium
GTTCCCTGGCTGAGCAGAAATCGATAGCGGCGGTTGCTTTCTTCGGCATCGCCCATTCCGGCGTACTGGCGCATGGTCCAGAGGCGGCCGCGGTACATGGTGGGCTGGATTCCGCGAGTGAAGGGGAACTCGCCGGGGAAGCCGAGGTCGTTCTGAGAGAGGGGCGGATTGGGGCTGGAGGCATCCGGCATATGAACCGGCCATTGTAGTTCAGCGCGAGGTCTGTTGCTGCTTTCGGTGAGCGCGCCAGAACGAACTGAAGGTGAACCAGGAGAAGAGCAGGCCCAGGATTCCGTAGACGATCCAGTGGCGGTCATGCAGGCCAGCGGAACGGAAGGCCTGCCAGGAATGGCTGAGGAAGAAGAGCGCGAAGATGGCAAAGAGAATGCCGACGATCTGGTTCCAGAGGATCCCGGACGCGTGGGCGAAGGGGCGGAGGAAGGCTGCGCCGGCCTGACGGGTTCCGCGGCCAAGGCGGCGAGTCGCATCCGTATAACGGGCGCTGACTGCCGCGGGCGATGAAACGGATGAGTGCCGGGAGGCCGCGGAGGCTGACTGAGCAGCCCGGTCGCGCAGCGTCCGGGTTGCGACGCGCGTACCGATTCCGAGAACCCGGCCGAGACGATTCGGCTGCATAGAAAAAGTCTAGCAGCGGGTTGGATAGAGATGCCGGTTCCGGATTGCCCGTCAGCGACATCTGAAGATAAGGTAGGGTAAGCGATGGATTTGCGGCAGGGGCCGCAAGGCCGGAAAATCGAGGTGTCCCATTGAACCAAAAACTCCGGAAACTGGTGCATCAGCTGGGGGAGGCGATTCACGAGAGCGTCTCCGAGTCCACACAGATTGCCGGCGTGGTTGCGGACATCCGCAGGCAGGGTTTCGAGGTGCTGCTGATGCTGGAAGCGACGATCGGCCTGAACGAGGTGGAGGAGCAGCCGGCGGGTGCGATGGAAACCGCGGGCGAGGACGTGACCATCGAGGCCGGCGAGGGAGCATTCACGGCGCAGGATCTGCATTTCCTGCGGTCGCTGCGCATCTCAGTGGCGGGAGAAGGCGAAGACGGGGACGATATTTCCGGAGATAAACCGGAAGAATCCGGCGACGCCTGACACGGGAACGCGCAATCCATCTGGTTGTGATATATCTGGCCTTCGTCCTGACGACTGGCGAAACAGGCAAAGTTGCCGGGCAGATACCGCAAGGGGACGGTCATGCCGATGAAAGATACTCTGGGCGTACTTTTGGCAGGCGGCGCGGGTGAGCGGCTGTTTCCGCTGACGCGGGACCGGGCCAAGCCGGCAGTACCATTTGGCGGGCAGTATCGCATTATCGATATCACGCTTTCCAACTGCATCAACTCCGATCTGAGACGGGTCTACATCCTGACCCAGTACAAGGCGCTTTCGCTCAACCGTCACATCCGCGAGGGATGGACCAGCGTGGTGGCGCAGGAACTGGGCGAGTTCATCGAGATTCTGCCTCCGATGCAGAGGGTGAGCTCGAACTGGTACATGGGAACGGCGGACGCTGTGTACCAGAACATCTATTCGATCGGGTCGGAGCAGCCGAAGCATGTGCTGATCCTGTCCGGCGACCACATTTACAAAATGCACTACGGCAAGATGCTGCGGCAGCATCTGGATTCGGGCGCCGATGTTACGCTGGCGACGCTGCCCATCCATCCGGAGGAGGTATCGCGGTTCGGCGTGGTGGAGGTGGCGCGGAACGGCGAAGTGACCGGATTTCTGGAGAAGCCGAAGCAGACGCACCTGCGTTCGCCCTTCAATCCGGAAATGGTGGATGCCTCGATGGGCATTTATCTGTTCAATACGGATGTGCTGCTTCCGGCGCTGATTAAAGACGCGGAAGATCCGGACTCCAAGCACGACTTCGGGCACAACATTTTGCCGAGCATTCTCGGCAAATACAAGATGTACGCCTACAACTTTGTGGACGAGAACCGGAAGGAAGCCCTGTACTGGCGCGATGTGGGAACGCTGGAGGCGTACTACGACGCGAACATGGACGTGGCCTCGATTTCTCCGGTTTTCAACCTGTACGACATCGGCTGGCCGATCCGGACGCGGGTGCGGCAGTACCCTCCGGCAAAGTTCGTCTTCGGCGAGCCGGGACGGACGGGCATGGCGATCAACTCGCTGGTTTCGGGGGGCAGCATTGTTTCCGGAGCCGTGGTGCGGAACAGCGTGCTCTCGCAGGACGTGCGCGTGAACTCGTACTCGGAGGTCGATTCGAGCATTATCTTCACGCATGTGAACATTGGCCGGCATTGCCGAATCCGGCGAGCGATCATCGATCGCGATGTCCACCTGCCCGAGGGAACCGTGATCGGGTACGACCAGGCGGAGGACCGAAAGAATTACTTTGTGACGCCGAGCGGGCTGACGGTGGTCACTCGGGACTACTCGCTGTATGAGAATCCGGTGGCTCCGGACTTCCTGCAGGAACGGCGCGACTGACGGGTCGGGGCCTGGCTGGGGCCCCCCTGGATCAACTTTTTTCTATCCATATGATTCCACGGGAGTTGCTTTTTTCGTCCAGAGGCTTTGGGCTGCAGGTGCCTGAAAACAGGGCAGATGGCCAAGGGCTCTGCAGGAGCAGGCAGCGGGCAGGAGGTAGCAGGCAGCGATCTCCTGGGTGAGGGGGGCGGCGAGCCGGAGCCCCTTCTGTTTCGCCAGCTTTGTGGGGGTACCCCCCACCCTTTTGCCCGTTTTCAGGTAAGCATATGATTCTATTGATGTTCCCGGTTTCGTCGATTTCGTAAGCATTTGATTCTACGGCGGTTAGCGGGTGTCCTTTGTTTTGTTATGCATACGCTATGTATAAGATTCGGCGTCAATTGGCGACAAGATGCTGATTCCAGGTCACTTCTTTGAGGACCTGAGGGATTTTGGGCTGGAGTGCCTGGCCATGCCCAAAATACAAACGAGCCGCAGATGGCGGCCCTTCCGGAAAATTCAGCCTATATCCAGATTACCAGGTTCGAAGGTGAATCGTGCCAGGGTTTTCGCGGTGTAAGGCTCATGGAATCAGTGGGAACACTTTCGTAAGGGCTTGACAATGCGCGGAGGCGCGGGCAGCCGCTGACGCCTCCCCCGTTCTGTGGCAGAGACGAGCCGTTTGCGGGGGCGACGCGGTGACCTGCTACGCGGTGTTGTCAGCGCGCCAGGGGAGACATGCGCTGTCTGGCGAGGCGCTGTGCAGCAAGGCGTTGTCGTCGAGGGGAGAGGATCTGCAGGGTGATTCTGGTTCCGGGGATGACGCAGAACATGGAGCCCATGACCCACATGAGGGCTCCAGCGGCAATCTGGTCGTTCAGGGCGCTGATACCGAAGAGGCGCGGGCCCACAGCGTAGCTGGGATAGAGGACTTTGTTGGAGAAGCAGAGGAAGGACGAGAGGGCGGTGTTCACCATATCCGCTCCCATCAGGTAAGGGACGATGGCCCAGCGGGAACCGCGAAAGCGGTAGGGCCAGGGAGCGATGACGGGCCACCAGAAGATGAGGCCGCCGAAAAAGAAGCAGGCGTGTTCGCAGTTGTGCCAGTTTTCCGACCGGAGGGTGAGCTCATAGGCGGCGGGAACATGCCAGGCGAGGTAGGAGACGTTGAGGATGAGCCAGGCCACTCGCTTGCGGCTGAGGAATTTTCCGAGGCCATGGACGATGCCGGTGGAAAAGAGCGGGCGCAGCGGATACCGAAGAACCCAGCGCGGCAGGCCGCGGAGCATGGGGACGACCGGCGCTCCGAGGATGATGAGCGGCGGCGCCAGGAACATGAAGCAGAAGTGCTGCATCATGTGAATGAACAGGAGCTTGTCATCGAAGGTGTCGAGGGGCGAGGCAACCGCCACAAAGACAACAGCC
>JAJZJJ010000434.1 GCA_021810175.1 Acidobacteriota bacterium
TGTGCCGACGCTGATGGAGAGCGAGATGTTTGGGCATGTGAAGGGCGCGTTTACCGGGGCGACGCGGGCGCGCGACGGGCTGCTGGTGGCGGCTGAGGGCGGCACGGTGTTTCTGGATGAGATTGGAGATATGCCAATTGATTTGCAGGCGAAGCTGCTGCGGGCTCTTCAGGAGAAGGAAGTGCGTCCGGTGGGGGCGACACACCGGGTGAAGATCAACGTGCGGGTGCTGGCGGCGACGAACCGCAACCTGGCCGAGATGGTGGAGCAGGGGAAGTTCCGGCGCGACTTGTATTACCGGCTGAATGTGGTGAAGCTGGTGCTGCCGCCGCTGCGGGAGCGGCGGGAGGATGTTCCGCTGCTGGCGGCGCATTTTCTGGATCGGATTGGGCGGGAGTACGGGAAGAAGTTCCGGCTGAGCGCGGAAGCGCTGGCGATGATTGCAGAGTATCCGTGGCCGGGGAACGTGCGCGAGCTGTCGAATGCGATGGACCGGGCATGTTCGTTCTGCTCGGGCGATACGGTGCAGGGCGGAGATTTGCCGAGTCCCGTGAAGGACTACTACTTGCAGTCCGGAGCGGCGGCGCGGAAGCGGTCCAGGGCACGCGTGGAGGCGCAGCCGGAGACGGCGGAAGTGCTGTCGCTGGCCGAGATTGAGAAGCGTGCGATCTTGAGCACCCTGGAGCAGGTGAACGGCGACAAACTGCTGGCGGCACGGCTGCTGGACATTGGCAAGACGACGCTCTACCGGAAGCTGAAGGAATACGAGACGGCCGAACGGGCCGGAGGAGACGCGCTGTGAGCCGGGTTTTGATGATTACAGCGGCGGAGGGGTTGGAGGGCTGCATCGCGGAGTTGCGCGACGGGCTGAACCTGGACGTGGATGTGGCGGGGTCGCGAAGGATGGCGATGCAGGCGATGACGCGGCGGGAGTTTGCAGTGGTGGTTCTGGACCAGGCGCTTGCGGAGTCGGACCCGGAGGGTGCGGAGCTGGTGTGGAAGCACTCCGGGCTGGCGGTGCCGGTGCAGGTGAATTTTGGGTGAGCGGGTCCGGCGCGGATGATGCGCGGGGTGCGAGCCGCGCTGCAGCGGCGCGAGCAGGAGATGGCACTGTCATTGCGGGCGGCTGCTGCAGCGGTGGACGGCGAGGTGAAGAATGCCGTGACGGCGATGCTGCTGGAGTCGCAACTGGCTCTGAAGGACGACGACCTGACGCCAGCGGCGCGCAAGAGGCTGACGACGGTAGCGCAACTGGCCGAGACACTGCGCCGGAAACTGGAGTCGGCGGAAGTTTGACTGCGGCGTCACGGCCCGGGCGGAGTTTTGAGCCAGCGGCGAGGCCGCGACTGTGGGAGGATGGGGCGGTGCAGGGGATGACAGGTGAAGGCGAACCTGCTGAAGGCGAACCTGCCCTTGGAAGATGGGGAAGAGGTGTGGCGCGTCTTCGCGGTCATGTTTCAGCGCGGATAGCGCGCCATTCCATTCCGGGAAATCTGATGGAGCCGTCAGTGAAGCTGTTGTATGTGAACAGGGGGCAGCCATGCTCGGGTCCGTACCAATTCAAAAGCTTTGGCGTCCCCCCTCCTTTTTGCGGGTAAGTTGTTGATTCTGTTGGATGGTATACCCGTTATTGACTTGTAAACCCCTGCTGTTTTTGCGGGGATCTTGCTGATTCCACGGGGGACACCAGGGTTTGACCGGAGATTTTCTATGGAAATCTTCCGGTTTGGGGTGGTTGGAACGGGAAAAGGCAGCCGTGAGTGCGGCTGCCTTTTTCTTTTTCCCTAATTCAAGCGTAGCAGTTTCAGGGGATATTTCCGGCAGATTGGTTGTGGGAAAGGTGGTGCCGGACTTCGGCGACGGCACGGTTGGCGGCGGTGACGGCTCCGGCCATGTAGCCAGGCTCGGTGGGGCTGGTTTCGCTTCCGCAGAGGGCGAGGTGGGGCTGCCAGGGGCCGGTGACCCATGGGGCGGCGGTGGGCATGGGGTGGCCGCCGGTTGGGGTCTGGTCGTCGGGGGTGGCGGTGAGGGGATCGGTGGCCCAGTCTTTGAGGTGGGTGGCTTGGGGCTGGAGGGCTTCGGGGCCGAAGAGGCGGGCGAGCTGGACGAGGCAGGCCTGAGCCAGGGTGGGTCCGCCAAGGGAGGCGCGGGCGGCGGCGGGGATGCCGAGGAAGCCGAAGAGAGCGGGCTGGCCGGAGGCGGTGGTGGCGTCGTGGATTTCCCCGAGCGGGCCTACGAAGCTCTGGGCCGTTCCGGAGAGGCCGGCGGTGCGCCAGAAGGGGTGGTCATAGACGGCGAAGAATTTGGCGTGGGGGGCCATCCAGGTGGGGGTTTGCTGCCAGCGGTGGAGCGTGGCGGGTTCGATGGCCGGGCTGAAGGTGAGCTGGGCGAGCAGGCGCGGCGGGAGGGCGGCGAGGACGTGGGTGGCCTGGAGGGTCTGCCGGGTGGCGTCTGATTTTGTGACGGTGATGGTTACTTTTCTGTTTTCGAGAGCGAGTTGCTGGACACGGGTCTGAGGGAGGAGGTTTTCGGAGGGCACGCGGCTGGCGAGGGCGGCGATGAGGGCGGTTGTGCCTCCGGCGATGCGGGTGGATTGCGGTTCCTGAAACGCGGGGCTGTAGCGGGCGGGGGCTTCGCGGGACATGCGCTCGAAGAGGATGTCGCCTTCGGTGTGCTGGGGGAAGGTGGCGACGCCGAGTTCGCGGATGAGGGCTGCGAAGTGGGGCTGTGCCTGGGGCCAGAACCAGGAGGGGCCGAGGTCGCAGCCGTTGGTGGTGAGGATGCGCCCGCCGAGGCGGTTGCGGGCTTCGAGGAGGGTGAAGGGGATGCCGGCGCGGTGGAGGAGGGTGGCGGCGTAGAGGCCTGCGAGGCCTCCTCCGAGGATGGCTACTTTGGTTTGCATGGTTTGGACGGCGACTTATTTATCGCCTTCGAGAAGCTTGGAGGGTCCATCCTCAGGCAGTTCCGGCGTTTGTTGCTGTTTCGCTGGTTCCTCTAATTGCTCTCGTTTGCTTATGTCCAACACTGCTGATTTGCAGAATATTTCTCTCACGATGAAGTCAGTCAGGAGCTGAGAGGTCGGCGCAGAACGTACCAATATCGATGTATCTGAAGTAAGAGCAATCACATGCTCACCTTTGGAGACTGTGCCTGCGTCGCAGGCCATCAGCACTGCCTGAACGCATAAGCTGATACTGCCACCGAAGATGTTGAGCGCATTTCCTAGGAGACTAAAATCTTGGCCGAGAATGCCGTGTCCCTGAAATTGAGCTTTTATGGGATCGAATGGCAGGTGGGCTTGTACTACTGGAATCTTACGAATCATCATCCAATCGCGGTCTTCTGGGCTTATTTCGCGCTTATAGCCATGGGGGAATGTAACCGCGACAATCTGGATGTCGTTGTATTCCGATTGGGTCGAGAACTCGTCGTAGGCAATCTTCACCCCTTCGCCTTCGCCGGTAAAAATCACAATTTTCTCGATCCCGTGCTGCTTTGCCGCCTCGAAAGCGATTCTCAAGCAATCTCGCAGGTTGTCTTTCCCTTCCTGCCAGAAGTATGTCGTCTGGTAATGAAAGCAGCTGGACATTCAGTTCACCTTGATTCCCAGGAGATCGCGAAGGGGTATTTGGCTCTTACGGTGCTTAATGACGGACCGAAGAAACTGAAAGGCGTCCGCATTGCTTATAGAATAGCCGTCAACGCGGCTTTGGGGTATGTGGTCTTCGGTCGGCAGGTGGATATGTGGCCCTGACCTTGCATCCAAGTCGATCCGGAGGTCTGGACGGGGCGTGTCTGGATGTCGGATGATGGGGAATCCTTCAGGATCGCAATTTGTGTTCGCTACGCCATAGTGAAAAGAGAAGTTCGTACGAACT
>JAJZJJ010000435.1 GCA_021810175.1 Acidobacteriota bacterium
TCGCCCATGAGGTTCTGATCCATTGTAACGTTCACGGCGGTCCGGAGAATCCGCTGCCAGGAAGATCGCGCGGAGGACAAGTCCGCGCCGCAGCCGGCGGCGTAGAGGGTGAGGGCGAAGCCGTCCTGGCGGGCTGCATGGGCGGCACGAATCACAAGATCGACGCGACCATTTTTGAGCGGCTCCATGTGCAGCTGCGAGACGATGCGGCGCACCCAGGCCTCCTGCTGCTGAAACGATCCGAAGAGAACCGCGTCGCGGGGAAGGATGTCGATCCACAACGCAACACCGTGGAGTGCTTCGTCCGGCGACGAATTGTACTCGATGGGATCCAGGCCGTCGGAGGCCAGCGTCCAGAGATCGCACTTCGAGGTGAAGACGTGCGACTGGGGTGCGTTGAGGCGGAGCAGCATTTCTCTGAGCGCGGAACCGGGCGGAGCTTCGGCGATGGACGCCACGGCTTCAGGATGCGCGCGCAGGTCGACAAAGCCTGGCCAGTCGGCATCGATCCATGGCGCACCCTCGCCGATTTCGACGGCCCAGTCTGCTTCCATTTCAGTCTCCTTCAGCAGCGGTGCGCGCGAGGAACTGGGCCAGCATCCGTTCGGCCCAGCGACCGTCGCTGTCCGGACCATCCGGCTCCGCGAGAAAGGCGCAGTGGCCACCGTGGTTCGTTTCCACCAGAGAGACGTGAGGATTGGCCAGAAGCGCGGCACGAGTGGCGGGCAACATGCGGATGAAGGGATCGTCGAGCGAATGCAGAATCAGCGTGGGCACGCGGAGATCGCTGGCATACCGGGAGCTGGCGACGCTCAGGTAGTAGTCGTCGGCATCGCGGAATCCGCCATAGCGCGCGACAATTTCCTGGTCGAAGTCGCGCAGGGAGCGAATCCGATCGACGCGGGCATCGCCGTAGATGTCAGGGTACATTTGCGCGCGGCGGCGCACGCGAGCGACCATGGAGCGCAAAAAGTGCCACTCGTAGATACGATTGCCGGGCTGATGCAGAGCGGCGGATGAAGGCGCCAGATCCATCAGTGGAGAAATGCCGACCACGGCCTTCAGCTGGGCCGGGAGACTGGCGGCCCGCTCGCCGGCTAGCTTGAGAACCAGGTTGCCGCCCATGGAGTAGCCCACCAGAGCCACGCGCTCCACCTGCTGACGGCGGGCAATCTCGTCGATGACACGGCCAACGTCGCCGGAGCGGCCCGAATGGTAGATGGTGGGCGAAAGATGGTCGGTGCCGCCGCAGGAGCGCATGTTCATGCGGACGACATTCCAGCCCGCGGCGAGCGCGCGGGCGGTATTGCCCACGATGTATTTAGAGTTCGAAGAGCCTTCGAGTCCGTGCACCAGAATCACGGTCAGCCGCTGGCGACGCACCTGAGGAGGCTGCCAGTGGCAATGGCAGAGCACCTGCGTGGGACCGTATCCCGCCACCGGCCCGTCTACCTCGACGAGCAGCGGTTCGGGTTCCGGCAGCATGAGGCGACGCGGCAGGAAGTTTCCCGCAAGGGTCTGCAGGTGTCCGTTGCGCAGCCATCGACGGGGAACGAAGTCGCTCCATTCACGCACGCGCGGTTCCAGCAGAGCTGGTGTCTTTGTCATGCGGGCCGCCCCTGTACATCGCGCAAAACCGCAGCCGCTCTCAGCGCGCCGGTGGGCGCTTCCTCATGTTTGAAGTAGGCGAAGACGTCTCCCTGAGCGGCCTTTGTTTTGAGCATGGAGGCAATTTCCGCAAGGCGAGCCGTGGAGTACTCGCTTTTGCGCAGGCGGTAATAGGCAAACGAAGCCGTTTCAATCTCCGGTGTCACCAGGTCATCGCTCTCTGCGATGCAGAGAGCCGCGCCGAATTTTTCCAGAACCCGGTAGATCCTGGGGTCGAACCATGAAGGGTGCCGGAATTCGAATGCGGTTCGCAGGTTGAGATCGCGTATTTCTTCGAGAAACTGCGCCAGCCGCTCGGTTGCGATCTTCATGGACGGCGGGAGCTGGAAGAGTATCGCTCCCATGCGACCGGCGGTCTTCACGGGTTCCAGCGCCTCCAAGAGAGCGTCCATGGCCGCGCCGCAGTCCTGCAGCCTTTGCAGATGCGTGATTCGCTGCGGAGCTTTGAAGGAAAAGCGGAACTCCGGCCCGGTTTGAGCCAGCCAGCCTTCGACCGCGCTGCGCGTGGGCAGAGATCGAAATGTGTAGTTGACTTCAACGGAATTCAACTTGGCGGCGTAGGCTTCCAGCAGCTTCTTCGGAGATGTGCCGGGAGGGTAGAACTCCCCGCGCCAGCTCGGATACGCCCAGCCCGAGCAGCCCACCCAGGCGTTGCCGGCGGAATCGGTGATGCTCTGTCGTCTCAAGGCTTGCGCGGGAATCGGGAGCTGCGGGGAAGATTGGGATTGGGGCGGATAGTGGGGATCGAACCCACGACATCCTGAGCCACAGTCAGGCGTTCTGCCGCTGAACTATATCCGCCATCCAAACCTGATTGTAGCATTGATGCCGCATCGTTCCCGAGCACGAGCGCATCGGAAATGAGAGTGCCCCAGCCGCATCGTCGCCAACCCGCATCCCGTCTGCATCCCCGCGCCGCCGGGTTGTTTTCCGACGGGAATCTCGACATTTACGCGCATCTGCTGGACGACGTCTTCCGCATCCCCGGCACGAGGATTCGGCTGGGCATCGACGGACTGATCGGGCTGGTTCCTGGAATCGGCGACGCGCTGGCGGGTGTCGCGTCTTCGGTGTTCATCCTGGCGGCGTGGCTGCGCGGGGTTCCGTACGTCACCATCGTCCGGATGATGTTCAATCTGGTCCTGGCCGTGCTGGTGGGAACGGTGCCGCTCTTCGGGGATATCTTTGACATTCTCTGGAAGACGAACCGCCGCAACTACGCCCTGCTGACGCGCCACCTGCGCGAGCCTCATCGGCACACGTGGAAGGACTATGTTTTCCTTGGGGTGCTGGCAGTGGCGGTGGCGGCGCTGCTGGCGGCGCCTGTGGTTCTGCTGGTTGTGGCGGCGCTGTGGCTGGCGCACCGGCTGTGAACGAGCGGCGATGCCGCGGCTGAATAGGCGAACCGGCTGCGGGTGCCGGGGCGTGGCTGCGATACAATCGTCACGGCGGGTATCGTGGCGTGGCATTCTGCAACGCCGACCCGCAGAGTCGGGGCGTAGCGCAGTCTGGTAGCGCATCTGCTTTGGGAGCAGAGGGTCGGGGGTTCGAATCCCTCCGCCCCGACCATTCGAAAATCAGCCTGAAGAGTTCCAGTTCGACCCGGACGCCGCGGGTATCCAGCGCAATGCTTCCATGCGCCTTTCGGCAGGAAAAAGCCCCGCCGGAGGAATCCAGCGGGGCTGAGGGTTGCGGTTGCTGATTCGCCGGTTATGAGCCGAGCAGCACCCTGGCGCCGCCGTCGCGGCGGACGCCGCAGTTGGCGTGCCCGCTGCAGGTGTTGTGCGACAGATTGGCCGTGCCGTAGAGGGTCACATACTGCGTGACCGATCCGGTGGGCGGCGTCACCTTGAACTTCGCCGTGACCGTCTGGCTGGGCGAAGCGTTGCTGGTGGTGCTGCCCATCGGCTCCACGTGCCAGCCGCCGGGCGCGTTCAGCTTCAGTTCCACGCCGTGCAGCGTCTCGTTGCCGCCCGCGCTCAGCGATACGCTGACCACGGCGCTGCTGCCCGGCTTAAAGCTCTTCGGAGCCATCACCGTCACCTGACGGCCACCGATTGCCTTCGTCATCTGGTAGTGCGCCTTGAGCGGCAGGTTGGCCAGCGCCGAGGAGTCGCCGACGTACACCTGATAGGTGCCGGTGCTCTCGGTCCAGCCATTCTGGCCCCACCACCACTCGTCGCGCGGCGTGATGGTGAAGTGCACCAC
>JAJZJJ010000436.1 GCA_021810175.1 Acidobacteriota bacterium
CGCTCCACTCGTGCGTCTACGCCACCCTCCACGCATCGAGCGTCGCCTTCGCCCGCTCGTGGCCCAGATCAGGATCAATCGACAGCTCCAGCCGTGTCACCCCATCCAGATCCACCGTGTAGTCCTCAATCTCCTGCATCGAGCCGCTCGGGCTGAAGTTCCACTGCTGCCGCACAATTTCCTGGATGATCCCCGCCTGTGTCATGTACCGCAGCGAAAACTCCTGCGTCCGCTCAACTTCAGGTTCAGTAAAGCGCAGAAAAATCCTGCGAATCTTCATTGGCCGCAAAAAGTTCAGCGTAATCGTCTGCGGCCCCGGCTCGCTGGCGACCCATCCCTTTTCATTGCATTCCGGACTCAGGCTCAGCGCATTCTCCAGGGGACATTCCGGATCCTCCGACGTCAGCAGCGCCCGGGCCAGCTTCTCGATCGGGATCCAGTCGTCCTCGCGGGGCCTCTTTTCAGCAACCTGTTTGTGTCCAACGATTTCCTTCCACATAGGCCGCCTCCAGCCTCAGCTTACTCCGCACCTACCACTCGGCAAGTGATTTTCAGCACACCGCCCGCACCACGGTGCCGCTTCCGGAACCAGCTCCGCTGCCTCCTCTGCCGTCAACACCGCCACCACACAATTCCTGCTGCGTCATTTCTCGGCTGGCCTCATTCGCGCCCTTTCCGGTACTCTTTTTCTTGGGAAATATGCATTCGATCCGGCACCTCACTCTCGTCCTTGCTGCCCCGCTGCTAGTCGTCGGCACTCTGGCCGCACAGCAATCGGCGCAGCCCCACTCTCAAACCCCGTTTCAAGCCCAAACCCAAACCAAACCGGCAACTTCAACAGCCACGACTAACTCGGCGACCCTGCCCGGCGCGCCATCCCCCCAGCCTCAGAACCAGGCTCAGCCCGCCGCGCCGCCTTCGCCGCAACCCACCGGCCCCACTGCCGTCTTTGACACCAGCATGGGACGCATGGTCTGCCGCCTCTACTCCAAACTTGCACCCGTAACTGTCGCCAACTTCATCGGCCTCGCCGAAGGCACCAAGACCTGGACCAATCCCGCCACCGGCAAACTCGAACACGGCAAATCCCTCTACGACGGAACCATCTTCCATCGCGTTATTCCCGGTTTCATGATTCAAGGCGGCGACCCCCTTGGCACCGGCATGGGCGGCCCGGGCTATCAGTTCAAAGATGAAATCGTACCCACCCTCACCTTCGACGTCGCCGGACGCCTCGCCATGGCGAATGCCGGGCCCAATACCAACGGCTCGCAGTTCTTCATCACCGTCGCCCCCCAGCCGCAACTCGACGGTCACTACACCATCTTTGGCCAATGCACGCCAGACAGCGTGATCGTCGCTGAAACCATCACCGAGGTCCCCCGCGACCCCAGTAACAACAAGCCACTCGACCCCGTCACGATCAATAAGCTTTCCATCATTCCACCGGGCCAGCCGTTGCCACCCTCACCGGAAGCCGCGGCCTCACCCACCACTGCGCAGCCGCAGTCTCAACATTGAAACCAGCACTTTAAGGAGCACGTACCATGTCGCGACCCAGCGGACTCTACGCCGTATTCAATACTTCCGAAGGGAAGATCGTCTGCCGCCTCTTCGAGAAGGAGGCCCCCAAGACCGTCGCCAATTTCGTCGAACTCGCCGAAGGCAAGCGCGAGTGGACCCACCCCGTCAACCTCAACAAGAGCACCAGCAAGCTCTATGACGGCACCATCTTCCACCGCGTTATTCCCGACTTCATGATCCAGGGCGGCGACCCCGCCGGAACCGGCATGGGTGGCCCCGGCTACCGGTTTGCAGACGAAACCAAGGGCTCACCCCACGGCTTCGACAAGAAGGGCATGCTCGCCATGGCCAACGCCGGGCCCAACACCAACGGCTCGCAGTTCTTCATCACCGTCGCTCCCACCGACTGGCTCACCGGCCGCCACACCATCTTCGGCGAAGTCGTCGAGGGCCAGGAGATCGCCGATAAAATCTCCCGCGTCCCCCGCAACGGCATGGACAAGCCCCACAAGGCCGTCGTCATCGAGTCCCTCGTCATCGAGCGCGTCTAAATTCTGAACCCACCTATGCAAAAAGGCCCGCATCGCGCGGGCCTTTTCTTATTCTTGCGCCGATAGGCGCCTTCGTTTGGACGACCAGTCCCTAGACGCCAATCACCGCGCAAAGCTCCTTCACCGCAGCCGCGCTCTTCTTCAGTGCAGCATCTTCCTCGGCCGTCAGCTTGATCTCCACGATCTGCTCCAGTCCCTTCGAGCCCAGCTTGCACGGCACGCCCACATAGTAGCCGCTGATGCCATACTCGCCCTCAAGGTACACCGCGCAAGGCAGAATCTTCTTCTTGTCCTTCAGAATCGCTTCCACCATCTCCACCGTGGCCGCCGACGGAGCATAGTATGCGCTGCCCGACTTCAGATATTTCACAATCTCGGCGCCGCCGTCGCGCGTCCGCTGCACCAGCTGCTCAATCCGCTCTGCGGACATCAGCTCGGTGATCGGAATCCCCGCCACCGTCGAGTACCGTGGCAGCGGAACCATAGTATCCCCATGGCCGCCCAGTACAAATGCCGTCACGTTCTCCACCGAGACCTTCAGCTCCTCGGCGATAAACGTCCTGAAGCGCGCCGAGTCCAGCACGCCGGCCATGCCGATCACCCGCTCGCGCGGCAGCTTCGACTGCCGGTATGCCGCCTGCGCCATCGCGTCCAGCGGATTCGAAACAATGATCAGGATGCAGTTCGGCGAGTTGGCCACCACCTTGCCCACCACGTCCGACATGATCTTGTAATTCGTGGCCAGCAGATCGTCGCGGCTCATGCCCGGCTTGCGCGGCAGACCCGCCGTGATGATCACGATGTCCGAGTTCGCCGTATCCGCATAATCGTTCGTTCCAATCACGTGGCTGTCACGCTTCTCAATCGGCATCGCTTCCAGCAGATCCAGCCCCTTGCCCTGTGGAACGCCCTCGATGATGTCGATCAGAACAACGTCGGCCAGTTCCTTTGAGGCAATCCAGTGAGCGGCAGTGGCGCCAACATTCCCCGCGCCTACAATCGATACTTTCTTTCGCATGGTGCTCCTTCTGTAATCAGCGGCTCCAGCCGCATGTGATTTTTTGACGTAATTCCAAGCACGTTGGGGAGGGGCTTCTTCATCCCTGCAAGGGGTGCCGTGCCCACTGTCTCAACTCTCTATTAAACAAGGTTCTACGGAATCCTGCAGCGAACCCGTCCCATGCCACGTCTTCTGAAAGAATCAGAAGGCCCGCCGCGCTGCGCGGGTGCCCCATACTTTCTTTTCGCGCCGTTCGAAAAGAAAGTGTGGGCCAAATCGATGCGAAGCATCGACCACGCTCAGCCCACACCTTCTCTGCACGCTCCCCGCAATTCTGGGGCAAGTCCTACATATTTTCGATCATCTTCGTCGCGAACTCGCTCGTCTTCACCTTCGTCGCGCCTTCCATCTGGCGCTCGAAGTCATACGTCACGAACTTCTGATGAATTGTCTTCTCCATGGAAGACTCTATCAGCTTCGCCGCTTCCTTCCAGCCGAGAAACTCGAACATCATCACGCCCGACAGCATCACCGAACCCGGATTGATCACATCCTTGTCCGCGTACTTCGGAGCCGTCCCATGCGTCGCCTCAAACACCGCATAGCCGTCGCCAATGTTCGCACCCGGAGCAATCCCAAGCCCGCCCACCTGCGCCGCGCAGGCATCGGAGATGTAATCGCCGTTCAGGTTCGGGCACACCAGGATGCTGTACTCATTCGGACGGGTCACCACCTGCTGGAAAATCGAGTCGGCAATGCGGTCGTTGATCAGGATCTTCTGCTTCCACTTCCCG
>JAJZJJ010000437.1 GCA_021810175.1 Acidobacteriota bacterium
AAGGCTGCCGCGGCCGCTGCGCCTTGCGGCGAAAGAAATACACCTTCCTGCATGGCCCAATCGGACAGCGCAACCAACATCGTCCGCTCGTCCAGTCTCAACACTCGTCCGCCCGATGCCGCTACGATCTCCAGTGAGCTGCTGTCCAGCGCCGCCGCGAACCTTCCTGCCGCGATCTCTCCCACATAGATGCGGGGACGTCTACCGGCAACCCATCCCAGATCCTCCATCTCTTCAAACGCTTTCCACACGCTAATCAAACTTGTTGCATCGCCCGGCGGCCAGAGCAACGCATCGGGGTACGTCCATCCCATCTGCTCGACCAGTTCATAACCCAAGGTCTTGCCGCCCTCCACTCGAAACGGATGCTGCGGCGCGGAGAGGTCAATCCAGGGGTCTTCACCCGCATCCTGTGCCGTTCTCCGGTGGTTCACCTCGTACTCCAAACGCCGCCGGCACTGCTCGACGGAACCATCCACAAGATGCACCTCTGCGCCGTACAACACAGCGCGCAAATCGTCCTCAGGCGAGAGATCCCTGGGCAGAAAGAGATGCGCTTTCCTCTGCGCCGCGGCCGCATAGGCCGCCTGCCCGATTGACAGGGCCGCCACAGGCCATCGTCCTTGCAACCCGCCGTCATAGGCCCCCATCATGGACAAGGCCATGGCCACCCCCCTGGCCTCGGCTGTCCCCGTTGGATTGGCGCCCTCGTCCTTGACCATCAGTCCCGCATGGCGCCGGCTCCGCAGCAACGGAGTCCAACCCTCCCCGAGCGAGATTGGCATCATCTCCGGCAGCACCTCTGCGTAGCGCCACATCCCGGCGCTCCTGCCCGGGCGCGCGGCCAGCTCCGCAGGTTGTTCCCGGCGCGCTCTCATCCGCAACGCCTTCATGTCATAGCGAATCAGCAGCGTCCCCCCATCCACCGGGCAGAAGGATGGTGGCATCACGGCTTCCGGTGGCCTCGCCATGGAGACCTGATGCCGGCAACGGCTGCACTCCAGATGGGTGATCAAAGGCATAGGCATCATCCTAATCAACTGCGGCGCCTGGCGCCTATCACATGTGCTTCCGTTCCCCGGGGCCTTAGCCTCTCAAGCCAGGTTATGGGCTACCCTAGACGTAGATGCCACCCCGCCTTATCGCCCTCGATCTCGACGGAACGCTCCTGAACTCCTCCGGGCAGGTGAGCTCCCGCAACCGCGCCGCGCTGGAGCTTGCCCAGAACTCCGGAGCGGAGATCGTCATCTCCACCGGCCGCCGTCATAGCTTCGCGATGCAGGCGCTGCGCGATCTTGGCCTCAAACCCAGTTCGGCCGTAATCAGTTCCAACGGCGCCGTGATCCGCACCCTCGGCTCGGACCTCATTCACCGCTCTCACCTGCGGCTCTCCACCGCGCTTTGGCTCTGCGCCTACCTCGACGACTACCGCGGCAGCCTGGTTCTCACCTTCGACCTCACCGGTCCGGACGGCAACGACTCCCGCGGCGCTCTCATCGTCCAGAACATCGACCAGATTCACTCCAGCATCGGCCGCTGGATGCGAGCCAACCGGCAGTACATCCTGCAGGCAAATCCCATTGAAGACGCGCTCCAGCCGGGCAAGGAGCTGCCCATCCAGATGATGCTATGCGGTCCCATCGACCGCATGTTGCGGGCGGAAGAGCGTCTGGTCCAGCACCCCCGGATCATCCCGGTCGGTGAGCAGGAACTCCCTCCAGACGCTTCTCAAGCTGACCGCAGCCAGGTTGAAGCAGCGCTCCACCGCACCACCTACCCGGAGACGGATCTGACGCTTCTGGATATTCTGCCGGCCGGATGTTCCAAAGCCTCCGCTCTTCGGCATCTGGCCGTCCTTCGCGGCATTGGTTACGCAGAGATCCTGGCTATCGGCGACAACTGGAACGATCTCGCCATGCTGCGTCTGGCCGGCGAGCCAGCCCTGATGTCCAACGCTCCCGACGACCTGCGATCCATGGCCATCGCGAGCGGGTGGACCATTCTGCCTTCCAACGATCAGGACGGCGTGGCCACAGCGATTGAAGCAGCCTTCGCCGGCGCCCCTGCGTGGAAGTAGGTGGAATTCGGACCTTCGCCGCAGAACTCGATGCGAGATGGCGGACCCTCCCGCTCCAACTCAGCCCGCCGGCGACGGCCGCTCCATCAGCCCATCCAGATCTGTTGAGGCCGGCTGTGATGCTCCTCCCGAATCCGCAGCCGCACCTTCACCCCGCAGCGATGGCAGCGCCAGGGAAAGATTCCGAAACGGCTGAAGAAGAAGCGGTCGATCATCGTCTGTCTCGACCGGTAGATCCTGGCTTTCAAACAAGTTGGACAACGCATCCACGCGCTCCCTGACACAAGATGATGACCGTCCGGAACCATATTCCAAAACCGGTTGTTAGACGGGATTCCGCCTTTACTGAGCCCATTGCTGCCTTTAAAGTCTGAATGATAATCTCAAGTTGAGTGCATAGTCATCGACCAAGCCGTATCCGTTTAGGTTCCTCCCTGCTGATCGCGGCTACCCTTGCTCTGTTGGGGGCGCAGCTCTGCCCCGCTGCGCGCGCCTTCCAGCGCGTCACATTGCGCAACGGCTTTTCCTATGACTGCGCGCGGTATGAGTCGATCGATAGCGACCACATTCGTTTATTTTTTCTCTCTCCCCACTCCGGCGACTTCATCGATATCTCCACCCGCCTGGTCTCCAGCATTGAAAACTTGCCCGATCCTCCGCAGCCCGGCCCGGCCCCCTCTGGAACCGCGCAGCCCGCCGGCATACACTCTGCGACCGCCGCCGCGCAGACTCCAGCCAACATTCCACAACTTCTCTCAGCCGCCGGCCGTCAGCACCGCATCGACGCTGCCCTGCTGGCCAGCATCATCGAGGCGGAGAGCGATGGCCGCGCCAACGCCGTCTCGTCCGCAGGAGCCGAGGGCCTGATGCAGCTTATGCCTGGAACCGCGCAGCAGTTCGGCGTCCGCAACGCCTTTCGACCCGACCAGAACACCACTGGCGGCGCAGCCTATCTCGATCCGCGTTTGGACCGCTACGACCCCCACAATGACGCTCACGGCCTCGCCCTGGCTTTAGCTGCCTACAACGCCGGACCAGCCGCGGTTGACCGTTACCACGCCGTCCCCCCCTATCCTGAGACCCGCGCTTACGTCAACCGCGTCCTGAGAGAGTTCATGCGGCGCAAGCTGGCCCTGCAACATGCACAGGCCGTCTCATCCAGAATCGGTCGCGGCGAAGGCCGTGTCCGTGACTCTGACGAGGGCGCGGCAAAGAGTTCTACCACAGCCCCACCGGATCCAGCCGCGGGCGCTCTGTCTGGCGAAGCCGCTCCTGCCGCCATCACTATCGCGGCGAATGGCGCGCCCTGATGGAATCACCCACCAGGCCCGTCAACGCTGCCCAGCCAGGCTCAGGACCGAAGGCGTCTGGACAGCGAGGCCTTACGCCGCGCAAGTTGCTCCCTGCGCTGCTCGTGCTGCTGGCTCTCTGCGCATGGATGGCGCGCGGACACATCAACTTTAGCTGGCGATCTCTGCTCCATCAGCTTCGCTCGGTCTCTCTTCCCCTGATCCTTCTTGCCTTCGCCTGTACTTACTTTGGCTATTGGCTGCGCGCCTGGCGATGGAGAGTTTTGCTCTCCCCGCTACACAAGACATCGGCCAAGGAGATGTTCGCAACCCAGCTTATCGGTTTCACCATTGTCGGTCTCTTCGGCCGCTTTGCCGATCTGGGACGCCCGTATCTGATTGCTCGCCGCCTCAAAACCCCGGTCGCCATGCAACTTGCGGTCTACTCTATCGAGCGCGCCTTCGATCTGGCCTCAGCCGCGATGATCTTCTCCATCA
>JAJZJJ010000438.1 GCA_021810175.1 Acidobacteriota bacterium
TGGAACCCGCTCCTCCTCGCCGCCGCCACCCTCCTGCTGGCCCTCGCCGCATTCCTCGCCGCCATCCTCCCCGCCCAACGCGCCGCCGCCGTCAACCCCATGCACGCCCTCCGCAGCGAATAGCGCGACTCCGCCACCGGATCTCTGCTCCCACCATTTGCAGCAGCTGTCATCAGAATCATGGGCTAAAGCCAATCGGCCAAAGGTTTTGACTGCTCACCAGGATGAGGCGGGTAAGCACCTCACATGGATAACCGTCTACGGTCGTGGCGCGTGCGCGCTCACTCGCTGCCAATGTCAGCATGTGCCGCGCTTCCTGCCTTTGAGCGGGCCCAAGCCGGCGGCCAGCTTTCGGCAGCGGCCACACAGCTATGACTTCATACTCTCCGACCTCACCCCCTCGAGTGAACGTTGTCTGAACATAGACGTCGGTCCCCGATGGAGCGTTTCCAACGTTCCGATATCGCGACGTCGCCACCTGAACCAAATCGCCTTTTACCAGATACTGGTGAGGAATCGGACGCAGAGTCTCGCCCGGATTGGCCGGACGCCCAGGCAGAACGAAGGCGTCCGAGTGAGACGCGCGCGGCTGCGTGACAGAAATCCGGGCGGTCAGAAGCGCATGCCCCATCGCGCTCACAGTCAACCGCTGCGGAACCAGTTTGCCACCAAAGGTGGTGTAATCCTGCCAGCGGGTGGTCAGCATATCGCCCTGCGACCGCGCCAACGCTCCGTTTGGCAGAAACACATAGGATCGCGGAATATAATCGAACCTCTCCGGTCCCAGCGTCTCGGAATGATAAGAGATGCGCACGTCCCTGGCGCCCGTCAAAGATATCGAGCCTATCTTCCATTGAGGCGGCCGGCGACGAAGCTGCGGTTCCAGGTCGAGGCGCCGGATGGGCTGGAGCAGCCTCCCCATCAGCATCAGAACGCGCAGCGGCTCATAGCTGCTGGACGCCTGAAATTTCCGCACCCCATTCGACTCCGCCTCCACCGCATGATATTTGCCGAAAGTCACCTCTCGCCGCCACCGATGCGGAGAAAGCCACACCTCCTCGTAAGTGCCGCTCCCCGTAATCACCCACGGATGCCCGGAAAGTGGATGGCTCGGCTCCGTCTTCCACGGTCCGGGATGCCTCAGATTTCGGGGAAACTCCAGCGGCGGAAGCGCCTGAAACGTTACCTTCATCCGAAACGGCGCCGACCCCGGAAACCGGATATCCATCCGCTCGTCCGCCCGCTGCAGCAGCATCAGAGCCTGCTTCCGCCGCTCCTTCAGCGAGAGACGGCGAGCCGCCAGCGCGGAGGACGCCCCTGGCCCAACCAGCGTTATCGCGGCGAGCAGGACCAGCACCACGCGCAGATCGATACCTCGAAACCTCAGCCGATTCCAGGACTCGAAGCAGCCAGCCTTCGCCATTGAATTCCTTTCTGCATGGCATGGCCTGCCCCGCATGCCCTCAATCAATTGACCTCTGGGTTGGGGCTGTCGTATTGGGATATGCCTACTCGCTGCTCGCAGGGCTTCCCGTCGACCGTGGGAGCACGCCAGCGGTTCGCCATCGCCGCCTTTACCAGGTGATCAGCCATGGCCCAGACGGCAGGAATCTGGTCCCCACGAGGCGGCTGCCCATAGACACGAATCGAACTCAACTCCGCTTCGTGGGACTTTCCCTGCCGGTCAACCACCGCGAGCACCGTAGTCATCGTTCCCACAGGGTACGAGTTCGCCGCTTCGGGAATTTGGAGATGTAGCATCTTCCCTGGCTTGTCGAAATGGTCTATCGGCCGCAGCGTGGCACACGCATCGGCGGCCGTGCCGGGCAGCTGCCGGATGACCGGAACCCGCGCCCCGATCCCTTTGATCGCGACTTCGGCTGTCAGCATCGGGCTCTTCAGTCCATCCCCCTGCACGGTAATTCGCCGCGGAACCAACTTCCCCGCGAAAGACTCATCGTCTTCCCAACTGGTCACCAGCCCGCTGTAACCCGCCTCATAGCGAAACAGAATCCCATTGGGCAAAAAGTCGTAAATAAAGTCATTCGGTCCGTGTATCGCGGACCCCCCGTTGTACTCGATGCGAACGTAGGGGATCGTGCCGAGCTTCAGATGCTTCAGCGTCCAGTGGATGCGGCGCTGCTGCAACTCCGGCTCCAGGTATGAGCGCTGCACGGGATCGAGCAGCGCACGCAGCATCATCAGCACCCGGCTCGGCTCGTAATCTGAGCTGGCCTGGAACTTGCGCACCCCATCCGCCTCAACCTCCACCGCATGATAGCCGCCGAGCGTAATCTCCCGCCGCCAGTCGTGCGGAGATACCCACGTCTCCTGATAAGTTCCGTCCCCGCTCACAATCGGAGACTTCCCCTTCGGAGCAAAATCAATTCCGGGATACGCATGAAACGTCACCGTCATCTCGAACGGCGCCGACCCCGGCATGCGAAGATTCGTCTCATCGTAGGCCCGCCTGAACCACCCCGCCGGGTTTTGTGCTTCGGCAAGCCGCCCCCTTCGCAGCCCGGCAGGCGACGGCGTGACAGGAAGCAAATCCTGCCCGCTGGCCAGTAGTCCCGGCAGCACGAGCAAGAACCAAAAGCAGCGCTTCATCTTTAAACCTCCACCGCAAACCGGAACGAGGCAAACCCGGAGAGCCGGGCCAGTCGAAGTACGACATTAAACCAGGAACAGTCGAGACTCGGCCATCTCATGCTATCTGTCAAGATATGTCGCGGCAACATCATTAATATTTATGAATATATTTCACTGGCATCAATAGATTAACGCCGTGGATAACGGCGTGCCCCATTCCACTACAGATCCATCTCCCGCGAAAATCGGAATCTTTTGCCCTCCGCTCGGCGAGCGGCCCTCCTGAACATCCGATCCCTGTCTGCTGCAAATCGCTCAAAGATCCTGGGACTCCATAACTTCTGAAATATCCATGGGGGCCACCGTCTCTATCTCAGGTCACCTTCGTACCCTCCCCCACCCCGAATTCCCTTGCCCCTGCATCCCCCCAACCTCTAACCTGAAAAACAGGAAAAGCTCTGTTCAGCTCACGCGCGAACAGAGCGTTTCCTTTTCCCGGCGCCTTTTCCGGGACTCCGCCCGGCCCAGGCCGGCTCCGGCATCGCGCTCTTCGGCAATCTGGCGGCAATACCTCCCAGCGGGGCCCTCGCAGCGATCCTCCCGCACGACGGGAATGGGCCTCATGGTGACCAACCGGCTGCTCCACATCTGCCCCCAGTTGGCAGATGTGGGTTCGCTAACTCGCTGACTCGCTGACTTGCTGACTTGCTAATCCAGAGTCTCTGGACATCTGCTTTCCTTCGTAGCACTTACAATCCAAAGTCCCTGGACGAAAAATGCAGGTAGCTGAAAACAAAGCCCTTCCCAAAAAGTTGACCCCCTGGGGGAGCCTGAGGCCCGGCCGGCTGACTCGCTGACTTGCTGACTCGCTAACCCGCTAATCCAGCGTCTCTGGTCATCTGCTTTCCTTCGTAGCACTTACAACCCAAAGCCTCTGGACGAAAAATGCAGGTAGTTGAAAACAAATCGCTTCCCAAAAAGTTGACCCCAGGGGGCGTCCCCGCCCCAAGCGGATGACTCGCCGATCCATCCCCGGTTTTCCGTGACGGTGCCTGCAGCCCCCTCCGTCCGAGATTTGAGCCCCGGACATTCGTCGAATCAACACGGCGCGAAATTGCCGGGCGCCTCACAAAGTCCGGAAGCCCCTATACTGGGTCGTCGAATCGCTTGCGGTCCGCCAGAGGAGAGATCAATGTCCAGTCAATCGAATTGTCCGTTTACGAATGGCATGCTGAAGCACACAACAGCAGGGGCGAAGGGCAACGGAGA
>JAJZJJ010000439.1 GCA_021810175.1 Acidobacteriota bacterium
CAGCTGACACGGATGCTTGCAAGTGCCGGGCTCGAGCCCGACGACCTGACTGCGGTCTTCATCACGCATTAGCACGGCGACCACATCGGCTGCGCGCTCGCCCTGGCCGCCACCGCATTCATCCGCAGCTCCTATGGCAATGCGTTCGCGCGCTTCCGCGGAGTCGCCCTGCACCCCATGGTCTTCGCCGCCATCGCCGCTCTCGCGCTCGCCACCGGCATCATGGCGTCCCTTGCCCCGGCATTCAGCATCCGCCGCCGAACCCGCGCCGCTGCCGTCACCCAACGCATCACTCCGCGCACCCGCATCTCCGGCCTCCTCGTCGTTCTCCAGATCGCCCTCACCTGCGTGCTCCTCGCCACCACCGGCCTCTTCCTCCGCACCTTCCGCGCGCTCCAGCAGGTTCCCCTCGGATTCAACCCCCACCACGTCACCACCCTGGTCCTCCTCCCCATCGACTCCCACGAGTCCCCCACGCTCATCCGCCAGACCGACACCCGCCTCCTCCAGCGCTTCCGGCATCTCCCCGGCGTCCAGTCCGCGGCCATGCAGACCTCCATCCCCTTCTCCAGCTACAGCGCCACTATGAACGGCACCACCGAGGTCAGCGGCCGCACCTACCGCAAAGGCGATTCCGCCTTCTACAGCTTCGTCAGCTCCGGCTTCGTCCGCGCCAGCGGAATCCGCCTTCTCCGCGGCCGCGCCTTCACCGCCCATGACGACACCAGCCCCAGCATGGTCGCCCTCGTCAACCAGGCCTTTGTCCACAAATTCCTCTCCGGCCGCAATCCCCTCGGCGTCTCCCTCAATTTCCACCGGGACCCCGGCGAAAAGCACCCCGACCCGCTCGAAATCCAAACCAGCACCATCGTCGGCGTCGTCCAGAACGAGCTTCAGGGTCAGAGCCTCGGCGCCGCCTTCCAGCCCATGGTCTATCTCGACTACCGCCAGATCCCCACATCCTCCCAGTTCCTCGGCATCTTCAGCTTCGTGAACCAGTTCGCCATCCGCTCTCGCCTTCCCCAAAGCGTCCTTGACCACGAATTGCGCACCGCTCTGAAACAGCTCGCGCCCAACATGGCCGAGATGCAGCTTCAGCCCATGGAAACCGGCATCGCCAATTCCCTCGGAACCCGCACCCTGGCCCTCCGCCTCGTCTCCGGCTTCGGCGGCCTCGCTCTCCTGCTCGCCGCCATCGGCATCTACGGAATACTCGCTTACGCCGTCACCCTCCGCCGCCGCGAAATCGGCGTCCGCATGGCCCTCGGCTCCTCCCGCACCGGAGTTACCCGCCTCGTCCTCCGCCACGCCGGCCGCCTCGTCCTCATCGGCATCCCTCCCGGACTCGCCGGAGCCTGGGCCGCCGGCCACACCGTCCGCTCCTATCTCTTCGGTGTCACGCCGCTGGACCCCGCCACCCTCGCCGCAGCCGCCGCCCTCCTGCTGCTCACCGCCGCCGTCGCCGCCGCCCTCCCCGCATGGCGTGCCGCTCAAATCCACCCAATGGAAGTCCTCCGCCTCGAATAGCCCTCCTCAAACCATCGTCATTCCCCTCTGAAATCGCACTCCCCTCTTCCGCTTGCCAGATCCCCCCGCCTGTGTCTACAATCAGTCAGGTTCTTTAGCCGGATCGCCGGCATGAAGATAGCCGGAAGCGTCCTCCTCGGTTGCAGGACGCAGCCAATACGACCCCCTTCCTCGTCGAAGATTTCCTGAAAATTTATCCGAATCGTGACTTCGCGGACGTTTGTCCCGCATCTCACCCTTTTTGTCGCAGCGAACGCGACAAATAACCGCGAAACTACGCATCGATAGGAGCTAAGTTACCAAAAGATATCAGGACTCAAATGCGGATATCGCGGAACGTATTCACCGTGGTGTACAATTCAACGCCGCGGGGAGACCCGGCCTTTGCCGGGGTCTGAAATGTACCAAGGTTAGCCTCCCTGAAGCCCGTGGCTATGTCTCCTGCCACGGGCCCCTTTTTTCCAGGCCTTCCTCCACGTCTGTCTACGGCATCGTCGCCGGCAGCGCCGTCCTCAGCACCGTCCGGTTCCGTCCCTCGCTCTTCGCCTGGTACAGCGACGCATCCGCCAGCAGCAGAATCTCCGCCTCTGACACCGTCGACTCCGGAACCACCGTCCCTCCCAGGCTCGCTGTCAGCTGAATCTCCGTCCCCGCCACCACAAACGGCGTCCCGCCAATCGCCACCCGAATCCGCTCCGCGCTCCCCTCTGTTTCCTCGCATCCGCACCCCGGCAAAATCACCAGAAACTCCTCGCCTCCGTACCTTCCCGCCAGGTCGTACGGCCGCGTCGCCTTCTGGATGCGCTTCGCGATCTCCTTCAGCACCGCATCTCCCGCCAGATGCCCAAACGTGTCGTTCACCCGCTTGAAGTGGTCCACATCCAGCATCAGCACCCCCAACGACGACCGGTTCCGCAGCGCCCGCTCGATCTCCCCATGCAGCAGATCCAGCAGCGCCCCGCGGTTCCACAGCCCCGTCAGCGCGTCGTGCGTCGCCTGGAAGCGCAGCCGGTCCTGCGCGTTGATCAGGTTCCGCTGCAGCGACAAAATCCGTCGCCCCACCCGCAGCCGCGCATGTAGCTCCGCCTTATCGAAGGGCTTCGTCAGATAGTCGTCCGCTCCAGCCTCCAGCCCCCGCACCACATCCGCTGTCTTGTCCCGCGCCGTCACCAGCAGGATGTACTGGTATGGTCCATGCCGCGCTGCCCGCGTCCGCCGGCACAGCTCCAGCCCGTCCAGCCCGGGCATCACCCAGTCCAGAATCACCAGCTGCGGCGGATTTTTCGCCTTCAGAATCTCCCACGCCTGGTTGCCGTCCTCCGCCACCATCACCGCGAATCCCCAGCTCTCCAGCCACCGCTGCAGAATCCGCCGGAACATGGCGTCGTCTTCCGCAATCAGAATCGTCTCGCGCTCCGATGCCGCGCCCTCCGGTTCCTGGCCGGATGGCATCGCGGGCGTCTCCGGCTTCATTCCGCCACCTCCGTCACCGGCTCTCCGCCTCCCCGCTTCCGCATCGTCTCCATCGTCGCTTCGACCATATCCGCGAATCGCTCGTACTCCTGCGCCAGCTCTTCCAGCTTGCCCTCGCGCCCCAGCTCTTCCAGCCGCCGCGCCTGGTTTGAGACCTCCGCGATTCCAAAATACGCTAGCTGCCCCTTCAGGCTGTGTGCAATCTCAGCCGCCGTCCGCGCGCTTCCCTGCTCGATCGCCCGCTTCATCCCCGCAATCTGCCGCGGCGCCTCCTCCAGAAAAATCTCCACCACCTCCGCCAGCAGCACTTCGTCGCCTTCCAGCCGCCTCAGCGTCTCCAGCGAATCCCACGCCACCGGCACGCTGCGCTCGGCCGCCGCCATCTCTTCCGCCGTGGCCGCCGCCTCTTCCGGAAAGAACTGCCGCATCGCCTCCGCCAGATCCCTCCCCGTCAGCGGCTTCGTCACATACCCATCCATCCCCGCTTCCAGACACCGCTCCCGGTCGCCCTGCATCGCATGTGCCGTCACCGCCAGAATCGGCGTCCGCGTCCGCCGGTGCACTTCCATCTGCCGGATCATCTCCGTCGCCGTGAATCCGTCCATCTCCGGCATCTGCACATCCATCAGCACCAGGTCGAATCTGTCCGCGGCAAACATCTCCACCGCCTTCCGCCCGTTCCCCGCCAACGCCACCGTGTGCCCCAGATGCTCCAGCAGCCGCGTGGCCACCATCTGATTGATCTGGTTATCCTCGGCAATCAGCACCCGCAGCCCCCGCCGCGCCGCCGGCATCCCCAGCAGTTCCGCCTCCACCGGCGCGCATCCGCCCAGCGCCTTCCGGATCGCCGCC
>JAJZJJ010000440.1 GCA_021810175.1 Acidobacteriota bacterium
CGAGAAGGTGCAGCAGAATCTGCGCGACAAGCTGGGGCTGAAGCTGGTGGCGGCGGACGCCGGAGACCGCTTTCTGGGGCTGCTGGCGGGAGTCACCGATCCCGAGGCCAAGCGGAAGATTATCGGTAAGGAATTCATCGCGGTCTTCGACGACGAGGCAACGCGCATCGCGCAGGAAAGCGGCGGGGTGGAGTGGCTGGTGCAGGGAACACTGTACCCGGACGTGATCGAGTCGTCGTCGGTGAAAGGGCCGTCGCAGACGATCAAGAGCCATCACAACGTGGGCGGGCTGCCGGAGAACATGAACCTGAAGCTGATTGAGCCCCTGCGGGATCTGTTTAAGGACGAGGTGCGGCGGATCGGGCGCGACCTGGGGATGCCGGAAGAGATTCTGCAGCGGCAGCCGTTTCCGGGGCCGGGGCTTGCGGTGCGCATTCTGGGCGAGGTGACGGCGGAGCGCGTGGCGCTGTTGCAGGAAGCCGACGATATTGTGGTGACGGAGATCAAGCGGGCGGGGCTCTACGAGAGCATCTGGCAGTCGTTTGCGGTGCTGCTGCCGGTGAAGAGCGTGGGCGTGATGGGCGATCAGCGGACGTATGCCTATACCTGCGCGATTCGCGCGGTGCATTCCGAGGACGGGATGACGGCGGACTGGGTGCCGCTGCCGTACGAGGTGCTGAAGACCATTTCCAGCCGGATTGTGAACGAGGTGCGGGGAATCAACCGGGTGGTGTACGACATTACATCGAAGCCGCCGGGCACAATTGAGTGGGAATAGGGCTGGATGCGAGAGATCGATGGCGTGGCTGAACTGAAGCACGATCTTCCTCAGTTGGTCGAGATCTTAGCTCGAACTGCGCGGTGGGTTCACCCTGAAATTTTCAAGCTACTGCCCGTTTGGCATCCAGAGCATTGCAGGAGATCACCTCTTTACGACGCAACCTGGACCCGGCGATCTACGAATAGCGGTAAGGACAAATTCGAAGCGAATGTGCTTGCTGGCAAAGCTCTTCGCGCGGCCCTGGGGTTATCCAAGCCCAAGAATTTCACGACCTGCCATATATGGGGTTTTGACGACCCTAAGTTCTCGAAGCGCGGCGGTATCACCTACGACGCGAAATTCTATAGCTGCACTGCCAACCTGATATTAGTTCCATCGCCCCTCAAGGCATTGACGGATTGCGTGCCCGAGATTCAGGGGATGCTTCGCTCGTGCGCGTACTTCTTGTATGGATTCATTCCGGACCACGAGAATGTATCGGTCGATTTCAAGAATCAAATGCGAAAGGGCGAGGTGCATGAGCTTTATCCACAACGGTGGCCTCGATCTGGGGACAAACTACTCCCGCCGAATACTGCTGAATACTCAGACTCAATTGTGCAGAGGATAGAAAAGCGCAAGGAGCAACTTCGCGCCAACCTAGAAAATCCGGGAGAACACTACCCTACTGACCAAGTCCGGTCTGTGTTGAAATACTGGAAATCTAAAACTGGCTTTGATCTCTATGGTTAAACGAGAGGTGTTATGCCCCCTCTGGGTCTGATTGCCGGTAACGGACGCTTCCCTTTTCTGCTGCTCGATGCGGCGCGCGCGCACGGCGCCGAAGTAGTGGTGGCGGCGATCAGGGAGGAGACCGATCCGGAGATGGACGCTCGGGCGGCGGCCGATCCGGGAATTCGCGTGCACTGGCTGTCGCTGGGGGAGCTGTCGCGGCTGATTGAGACCTTCCAGCGCGAGGGCGTTTCGCAGGCGGTGATGGCGGGCCAGGTAAAGCACAAGCAAATATTTTCCAGCATTCGCCCGGACTGGCGGCTGGCGAAGCTGCTGCTGTCGCTGCGCACGCGCAACACGGACATGCTGCTGGGCGCGGTGGCGAAGGTGCTGGGCGACGAGGGGATCGAGCTGATCCCGTCCACCTCGTACCTGGAACCGCTGCTGGCGCAGGCGGGCGTGCTAACGGCCCGGCAGCCCAACGAGCAGGAGCAGCGCGACATCGAATACGGCCTGCAGGTGGCGCGGGGACTGGCGGCGTTCGACCTGGGGCAGACGGTGGTGATTGCCGCACAGGCATGCGTGGCGGTGGAGGCGATGGAAGGCACGGACGCGACCATTGAACGAGCCGGCGCGCTGATGCGGTCGCTGGGCGAGCCGGCCTCCACGCTGGAGCGCAGCCTGACGGTGGTGAAGGTGGCGAAACCGAAGCAGGATATGCGCTTCGATGTACCGGTGATCGGCATCCGCACCATCCGTACGATGCGGGAAGCGGGCGCAACCTGCCTGGCAGTGGAAGCCGGGCGGACCCTCCTGTTCGACCGGAGCGCGCTGCGGGACGAGGCCGACGCTGCTGGAATTGCGGTGACTGCCGTCGAACGCTTGTAGCGGAGTTGCGGGGAATCATGGGTGGCGCTTCGGCCTGAAAACCAGCTATTGTGAAGGGCTCACGTGCATCGAACCTGGGTTCCGGCAGGAAATGAGGAGATTCGTGCATGTCTGAAATTGCTGTGATTGCACTTTCCGTCGCGGCGCTTGTGGCGATTGCCGCATTCGCCGTCGCCCGCAGACCTGGCGCCACTCTCTCGAACGCGGCGATGCCACGGATCGGCGGAACCGCACCCGGCTTCACTCTGCGCAATGAGGACGACCAGCCCGTTAGCCTTGATCAACATCGCGGCAGGTGGGTTGTTCTGTACTTTTACCCGAAAGACAGGACAACCGGCTGCACGATCGAAGCTCACAACTTCCAGCGAGATCTGCCGCAATATGAGGCTCTGAACGCAGTCGTTCTCGGGGTCAGCCTGGATTCGGCAGCCAGCCACCGGAACTTCTGCGATAAGGACTCGCTGCAGTTCACGCTGCTTTCCGACTCCGGCAAGGATGTTGCGCGAGCGTACGGTTCCCTGCTCCAGTTCGGCAAGTGGGGCATCACCAAACGGAACACGTTCCTGATCGATCCGGATGGCAAGATCGCGCAGGTGTGGACAAAGGTAAATCCGCTGGTTCACTCGAAGCAGGTGCTGGCTGAGATCGCGGAGCGGCAGCAAAAAAGAGCCTGACATCTCCGCTGCTGAAGCACGATGCCGAATCGAAGGTAGGATGCCGGGCTGCCGGAGGCTGCCTGTCGATGAGAGAAGCGGCAAATGGCGCCGAATTTGCGAGGATGGGAGCAAACCCGGATAACCGGCCGGCTCAGCAGCTATTCTCAGAGCCAGGAGAGACGATGGCACAGAGTGATCCCAAAGAGCGGCGGCATGCATCCACCGGAGCCGCAACACCGGCATTACCCGAGCCGAGCTACGCGGAGCGCGTGCGCACGCTGCTGCAACTGGCTCCGGTGGCGGTTCTGTCGACCGTCTCGCACCGGCAGGAAGGCTATCCATTCGGTTCGCTGATGCCCTTTGCGCTCGACGAGGCTGGACGGGCGTTGTTTCTCATCAGCAGCATGGCGATGCACACGCAGAATCTGAAGAGCGATCCGCGATGCAGCCTGTTTGTCTTTCAGGAGAGCGGCGATGGCGATCCGCTGGGCGCGGCGCGGGCGACGGTGGTTGGAAAGGCCGAGCCGGTTCCGGAGGGCGAGGTGAGCTCGGTTCGCGAGGCTTACCTGAACCGGCATCCGAACAGCCGCTACTGGGTTGATTTCGGAGACTTCAGCTTTTTCCGGCTGGAGCCGATGGACGTGTATTTTGTGGGCGGCTTCGGCGTAATGGGATGGGTGGACAAACGCGACTACGGCACAGCCGCGCCCGATCCGCTGGCCGGTGCGGCAGCGGGAATCCTGGAGCATATGAACGCCGACCATGCCGACGCGATGATTGTGCTGGCGCAGAAACACGCCGGACTGGAAGCCAC
>JAJZJJ010000441.1 GCA_021810175.1 Acidobacteriota bacterium
GAGTCTGGCGATCAAGCTGAACAATACGTGCTTTGACGCGGTGAGCGAGGAGCAGGCGCCGTGCCTGATGCATAACCAGAATTCGCTGGTGCTGAGCGACAGCCAGAGCGCATCGATTACAGACACGCTGACATCCGGTGCGGTGAGCGACCTGGCGATGCAGGTGAGCGCGACGCCGCGAGCGGGCTACGGGTATTACAGTCCGTACATTGCGTCGGTGATGGACATTGCGCGGATCATGTCGTCGTTCCACAGCCCGCAGTACCTGTACATTCCGGCGCTGGCGATGCGGAAGGGCAAGGCGATGCACCTGATGCTGAACACGCCGCCGTCGTTTGGCAAACAGAAGTCAGTGATTGTGGCGGCGATGCCGGCGATACAGGCACCGCAGCTGCCGTTGTTGCATGAGGCGAGTGGAAGCGAAACCTACTGCGCGGAGAAGACAGGCCTGGTGCTGCCGGCGGACGGCGCTCCGCTGGTGTATGCCACCGAGTACGCACACAGCATGGAGCTTCGCCTGGAGACGAAGGGCGGCAAGGAAGTAAACCTGCCGGCGCGGGCTGACGCGGAAAAGGGCGGGTTCGTGATCGACACGCAGGGGGTGGATGCGAAGCAATTCGGGGATACAGTGCAGGCCACGCTGCATGGTTATTGGGGGTTTGCTCCGTATGAGGGGCCGAGCTTCACGCTGGAGAATGCGCATTCGCAGCCGTGGTTGCTGGCCGCGGGCGAAGCCCAGAGCCTGGTGGTGGGGAGCGACACGACGGTGCATCTGAACGCGGGGAATGCGGCGTGCGTGCAGGATGTCGCGGTGAAGAGCGGCAGCGAGCCGGAAGAGCAGGCGAAGTGGAAGCATCTGAAGCCGGGCGAGGTGGAAGTGACGCTTCCGCTGAAGGACGCGAAGCCGGGTGCGCTGACGCTGCTGGTGCATCAATATGGGCTGGCGCAGCCGGAGACGGTGACGCTCGAGAGTTTTGCCAAGCCGGCGGTGCTGAAGAGCTTTGTGCTGCATGCCGGCGATGACGAGGGTGTATTGAAGGGCAGCCGGCTGGACGAAGTTGCGAGCCTGGACCTGGATGGCGTTCCCTTTGTGGCGGGGAAGACGGCTTCTGACGGCGCGCTGACGATGAAGGCTGCCGATAAGGAAGAATACAAGACGCTGGCAGCGGGCAGCGCGGAAGCGCATGTGCGCCTGAAAGACGGGCGAATGCTGACGGTGGGGGCAACGATTGAGGCTCCGCGGCCGAAGGTGAAGCTGCTGGCCAAGAACGTGGAGCTGGCGCGCGGGGACCATAGCAATATCCAGTTGGCGGATGGGAACGAGCTGCCGCAGACGGCGACGTTGCGATTCTCAGTGAAGGCGGAGATTCCGCAGCAGTTCGACCGCAGCGAGGCGCTGGAGGTGGCGACGGCCGACAGCGTGTTTACGACGACGCTTACCATGCAGAATGACGGACTGACGCTGCAGGACATGCGCACGGCGGTGGCCACGCTGCGTCCGGCAAGGGCATTTGGCGAATCGGCATTTGGACCGCTGGAGTTTCGGGTGGTGGATAAGGGCGTAGCGGGCGCATGGCACCCGCTGGTGACGCTGGTACGGCTACCGAAGCTCAAGAAGCTGAAGTGTCCGGCAATCACAACCGATGGGGCGGATGGGGCAGAGTCGCCGGATGGGCCAGAGGCTGCCGGTGCGACCTGCAAGCTGACGGGCGAGAACCTGTTTCTGGTGGATGCAGTGGCGAATGATCCGGGTTTCCAGGATGCGGTGAAGGTGCCCGATGGATTTCCAGGAGAAACGATTGCGGTGCCGCAGCCGGCGGCGGGGCAGCTTTATGTGAAGTTGCGGGATGATCCCACGGCGGTGAACATTGTGGCGCTGAAGGCCGCGACGCCGGTGGTGAAGCGGAAACCGAAGAAGGAAGTTGGTTCCGGTGCGATTCGAGTAGGGACGCCGCTGCCGTTTAACCCGGGCGGGCCGATGATTCCGGCGACGGCGCCGCAGGCGGGGAACGCGGGTGGGCCGGCAGCAGCGCCAGCAGGTACGGGCGCGGGTTCTGCGGCGAGTGCCGGTGCTGTGGCTGCGTCGAACAAGACGAAGGCCGCGGCGACGCCGAACGGCACAGCGCCAACCGCAGTGACGCCGAAGACGGGTGCTGGTACCGGTACGCCGAGTGCGGGTGGCCCGACGAAAGAGAGCGTGAAGGCCGCGAAAACGAGCGCCGGGCAACATAAGAAGGCAGATTCGAAGGCGCAGCCGGAAAATGGGCAACCGCAGACGGGCAGTCAGGGGCAAAAGGCGGGAAATCCCGGGTAAAAGCGAAATTCGTAACTCATAGAAATACAAAAAGCGCGGAAATAGCCGCGCTTTTTGTGCATATTGATACTGGATGGATTACATATTGGTGTGGCCGGCGCGCATTTCCTCGTTGAAGCTGGGCTTGGTGAAGTCCAGAGCCTTCATGAGTTTTGCCTCGAACTCGACGGAGCGGGCCATGAGCGCAGGTGTGGCGGCGGCGTAGTCGTCGTGAAGCTGGATCATGCCCTGCTTCTGGAGTTCGGCGGCCATTCGCTTGAGCTCTTCAGCGGTGGTGTTGAGGTACTGGGCGTCGCGGGGATCGGTGATCCAGACGGGATCGCTGTTGCCGAGGACGCCGGAGAGCCAGTAGGCCTTGGTTGCGAGGAAGTCGAGGCGGGAGTCGTCGGTGGTGTCGGCAAAGACGAACTTCTTCTGCCAACGGCTGTAGAAGCGGGTGGTGACGGGGACGGGCTGGCGGTTGCCGCTTTTGAGCATTTCGAGCTGGCCATAGTCGAGGGTGCGGCGGATGGCATTGTAGATGAAAGTCTCGGCGTAGGGCTGCTCAGGAGCGGGGACGATTTCCGCAAATGTGACCGTCATGCTTGCAGAAATCCTGGCGTGGAGCGGGGATTCGTTGCCGGTTTCCAGTTTGGCGAGGCCGTGCACGATGTAGGTGTCTGAGCCAGAGGTGGAGCGATGGAAAGGCCAGCGGAATTCGCCAAAGCTGATGGGCAGACCGGCGACGGTGACGTAGGCGTCAGGGCGCGGGTTGCGGAGGCGCTTGGCCGATTCGCGGAGGTGGGTGGTCATTTCCGGGAGGAGTTCGGGCTTGTCGAAGTCGAAGGCCTCGCTGAGTTCAAGCAGCAGTTCGCGCGCGGAGTCGTCGGGCAGGCCGAGTCGGAAGCGCGTGGTGGGGTGCTGGTTGTAATCGAGCGCGGAGTCGATTCCGATGACGAGCAGGCCGGCTTCAGAGGCGGCTTTGCCGAGCATTTCCTTGAGGGGTTCTGCAGAGTTCATGGTCATGGCGTGCCTCTCAATTTTAATGGGCGAGACAGCCAAGCGAGAAGCAGGTGGTAGCCGGTGGTTAATTTTCGGGTTTGAGGGGGCTAGACCGCGCGTCCAGCGGCGGCGCCGGAGGCCCAGGCCCACTGGAAGTTGAATCCGCCGAGGTGGCCGGTGACGTCGACGACTTCGCCGATGAAGAAGAGTCCGGGGACGCGGCTTTCCATGGTTTTGGCGGAGAGCGAGGCGGTATCGACGCCGCCGGCGGTGACTTCGGCCTTGGAGAAGCCTTCAGTTCCGGCGGGGAAGAGTTGCCAGTGGTGGAGGGATCGATCCCAGGTTTCGAGGGCGCGGTTGTTGAGGCCCGCGGGCGGGTCGAGTTCGAGAAGGCGATCGGCGAGGCGCTGGGGGAGTTTTTCGCGGAGGGCGGCGCGGACACGTGCGATGTCGCGCTGGGGATGGGCGAGCAGCGGCGCGGCGAGGTTGGAGGCGGGTGCGAAGTCCAGGGAGATGGGTGCGCCTTCACGCCAGTAGGAGGAAATTTGCAGG
>JAJZJJ010000442.1 GCA_021810175.1 Acidobacteriota bacterium
CGGCGTCCCGTGATATCCATACTTCCGAATCAGCTCGTCGATCCGCTTGTCCTCGCCAAATTCCTTCACCGCCGGAGCCAGCACAATCAGCTCCGCCCCATCCGCCAGCGCCATCCGCGTCCGGTACACCGCCTTGTTGCCCAGCCATGTGCTGTGAAACTCCTGCGGCTCCAGATACACCACGGCCTTCTTCACCGGTCGCTCCAGCATCTCGAAATTCACCTTCAGGCTCAGCGCCGCGGCCTTCTCGAAGCACTCAATGTCATCGCCGACAAACACCCCTCGAACCGCCAGCCCGCCATCCTCCGCCCGTCCCACCACCGTATGCGCGTACACAATCGGCAGCTCCTTCAGGAAGCGCTCCCCCGCGTAGTTCAGCACCCGCCGAACCGGATTATCCGCGCGCCCCATGATGCGCTCCATCCCGTACACCGCGCCCAGATAGTGGCTCCGGTTGATCCCTTCGCGTCCGCCCGTGCCCACCAGGATGTTCTTGTTGTAGTTCGCCATCCCGATCACCTCGTGCGGCACCACCTGCCCCACGCTCAGGATCAGATCGAAATCCCCCTCCAGCAGCAGCCGGTTCACCTGCGCCGGCCACGCAAAATCCAGCTTCCCCTCGGACTGCTCCCGGATAAATTCCGCCGGCACCTCGCCCACCGTTTCCACATCCGTCCGCCAGTTGTGGATCCGCATCAGCTCGTACGGCGTCGCCCCAAACATCCGCCCCCACTGCTCCTCGGACATCGGCACATGCGTCCCCAGAGCTGGCAGCACCGCCTTCAGCCGCTCGCCGTAGTACTCCCACGCAAACTGCGTCAGCTCGCCCGCGCGCGAATGCAGCCGCGTAATGTCCGGCGGAACCACCAGCACCCGCCGCCGTTCACCCAGCCTGTCCAGCGCCTCGAAGAACAGCCGCTTCATCTCGGCGCGCGAGAGGACCTCGCCCTCGCCGCCCACTCCCAGCAACGGACTCATGCCGGTATCTCCACCTTCTTCAGCCCTGGGGCCAGCATCGTGATAATCAGCAGCGCCAGCAGGTACGCGCTCGACGCCACGGCAAACAGGCTTTCGTAACTGTGTGTGATATGAATAATCCAGCCCGCGCTCGTCGCCAGCAGCACCCCGCCCACCGATCCAGCCAGCGTCCCGATGCCCACCACCGACGCTACCGCCGTCTTCGGAAACATGTCCGACGTCGTCGTAAACAGATTCGCGGACCACCCCTGGTGCGCCGCCGTCGCCAGCCCGATCAGCGCAATCGCCGTCCACTCCGAATGCAGGCTGCCCGCCGTAAAGATCGGCACCACGCAGCACGCGCATACAAACATCGCCGCGATCCGCGCTCTCTCCACCGGCATTCCCATCGCCCGGAACGGCGCCGGCAGCCACCCTCCGCAGATGCTGCCCACCGTCGATGCCGAGTACACAATAATCAGCGGCAATCCCAGATGCGCCAGCGTCAGATGAAACCGGCTGCTGAAGTACGATGGCAGCCAGAACAGAAAAAACCACCAGATCGGGTCCGTCAGAAATTTCCCAATCGTGAACGCCCACGTCTGCCGATATCCCCACAGCCGCGGCCACGGAATCTTCCGCCCAGTCTCCGCCACCGGTGCATCCTGCTGGATGTACTCCAGCTCCGCCCGCCCCAGCTTTTTGTATTCCGTCGGCTTCCGGTAATACCGGAACCACCACAGAATCCACAGCGTGCTGAAGCCGCCCGTGATCAGAAACGCCGGACGCCAGCTGTGAAAGTGCAGCGCCACCCACGGCACCAGCGCCGGAGCCAGCACCGCTCCCACCGCCGCTCCCGAATTCAGCAGCCCTGTCGCCAGCGACCGTTCCTTCTGCGGAAACCACTCCGCCGTCGTCTTGATCGCCGCCGGAAAATTCCCCGACTCTCCCAGCCCCAGGCTGAACCGCGCAATCCCAAACTCCAGCGCACTATTCGCCAGCGAATGCGCCATCGCTGAAATCGCCCATATCCCCATAAACAGGCAGTACCCCAGCCGCGTCCCCAGCCGGTCGATCAGCCATCCCGCCCCCAGTACCCCAATCGCGTACGCCGCCTGGAATCCCGCCACAATGTAGCCGTAATCCACCTGCGTCAGCCCGATCGCATGTTGCAGCGTCGGCTCCAGGATCGAGATCACCTGGCGATCCATGTAGTTGATCGTCGTCGCGGCAAACAGCATTGCGCAGATCGTCCACCGCACCCCGCCCACATTCGCCTTGCCCGACCCACCCACCTCTTCTGCCCGTTCCACAGTCGTAACAGCGTCTCTCATTCCGGGATTCAGTTCCTTTACAAACGATATGCCCTGCGCACCAGGTTATACGCGAGATCGCGCGCCACTTCCACCGCCTCGTCCTCGTCCAGCCGATGCTCCGCCACCAGCCGCGCCAGCCACACGCAGTCCATCCGCCGCGCAACGTCGTGCCGCGCCGGAATCGACAGAAACGCCCGCGTGTCGTCGTTGAACCCAACCGTGTTGTAGAACCCCGCCGTCTCCGTCACCGTCTCCCGGAACCGCAGCATCCCCTCCGGACTGTCGAAGAACCACCACGGCGGCCCCAGCCGCAGACACGGATAGTGCCCCGCCAGCGGCGCCAGTTCCCGGCTGTACGCTGTCTCATCCAGCGTGAACAGGATGATCGTCAGCCCCTCCTCGTTTCCGTAGCGATCCAGCAGCGGCTGCAGCGCATGCACATAATCGGTGGCCGTCGGAATATCCGCGCCCACATCGCGCCCGTAGGTCTCAAACAATTTCCGATTGTGGTTCCGATACGATCCCGGATGGATCTGCATCGTCAGCCCGTCCGCCAGGCTCATCCTCGCCATCTCCGTCAGCATCCGCGCCCGGAATAGCTCTCTCTGCCCGGCGTCCGACTGCCCGCTCAGCACCGTCTCAAATAGCCGCCCGGCTTCCGCCGTGCTCAGGTCCGCGGTCCTCGCCGTCCGATGCCCATGGTCCGTCGCCGTGCACCCCAGCTTCTTAAACCGTTCCCGCGTCTTCTCCAGCGCCTTCAGATATCCGGCCCACGTCGCGGTGTTCTCGCCCGTCTGCTCGCCCAGCTTCGCCACATTCCCCGCAAAGCCCTCGAAATCCGGGTCCACCACCGCATCCGGTCGGAACGTCGGCAGAATCCTCGGCGTCGCGCCCCGCACCTTCCAGCCCGAATCCCGAATCGCCGCGTGATCCTCCAGCGAATCCAGCGCCGAGTCCGTCGTCGCCAGCACCTCCAGCCGGAACCGCTCAAACAGCGCCCGCGGCCGGAACTCCGGCGTCTTCAGCCGCTCTGAGATCACGTCGAAATACAAATCCGCCGTCCGCCCCGAGAGCCGCTCCTCAAGCCCGAACAGCTCCTGAAACGCAAAATCCAGCCACATCCGCGTCGGCGTCCCGCGAAACAGAAAATAGTTCTCCGCAAAAATCCGCCACACCTTCCGCGGATCCTTCAGCTCCGCCACCCCAATCTCCAGATCCTCCAGCGATATCCCCTGGCTGTACAGCATCCGGTAGATGTAGTGGTCCGGCTGCACAAACAGCTTCGCCGGGTCCGGAAATGCCTCGTTCCGCGCGAACCATCCCGCCTGCGTGTGCCCGTGGGGACTAATCAGCGGCAGCTCCCGGATCTCTCCGTACAGTCTCCGCGCAATCCCGCGCATCGTTGCGTCGGCGGGAAAAAGCCGGTTCTCATCGAGCAGATTCTTCGTCTCAGCGCGCATGGCTCTCTCTCTTTTTTTGACTCCCTGCCACTCCACGGCTGGCAGGAATCCGCAAATCCCGGCGTCCGCGGTGGAACGCCCCCACAGGTCGCCAGATCGGA
>JAJZJJ010000443.1 GCA_021810175.1 Acidobacteriota bacterium
GGTGGATTTTTTTGCGGAGACGGGCGAGCTGACCTTTCCGCGCAACATTCTCGGCCTGCCCTACAACGAGGTGCAGGTAGTCTACATGGCCGGGCTGGCGACCATTCCGGATGCGGTGAAGTGCGCGTGCGCGCAGATTGTGAAGAACGCGCAGGCCACGCCGGGCGTGAATGTGAAGACCGCGAAGATGGACACGATGTGGCTACAGTACTTTTCCGCGTCGCTGCTGGACGAGACGGTGCAGGGGATGCTGCGGCCGTGGGTCTCCACGAGGATGGGCTGAGCCATGGCCGATCTGAGCACACAGAATCCCTGCGGATTTGCGCAGCGAATGGCCACGACACTGCTGCGCGCGAACGGAGCCACCACTGCCAATTTGCAGATGCCTCCGCTGACGGGCGACTCAACGGACGCGGGACAGCTGGGGCTGAACCAGCCCGGCTTTATGTCTCTGCCACTGGCTCCGGCGGTACTGCAGAAGCCGCCTCGCTTCTTCATGCAGGACGGAAAGCTGGCGAAGTACGAGTTGCTGGTGTCGGCGGAGGCTGTGGCCGCGCAGGTCGCGCAGCTGCAGATCAGCTCCGGGCAGGCGCTTTTTGCGATGGCTAGCGGCGTGGTGGTGGCCGGCAAGCTCTTTCTCATTGAGGCGATCTCAACCGCTGAGTCGCGAGGCGAAGTCTATCTGTATCGCCTGCTGCTGCAGGAAGCAGGCGGGGAGTGGCAGCAGTAGCCGGCGGTCTCGTGGCGCAATCGATAGCTGTAACCGAGTGAGTGACCTATGCAGAATGCAAAAGACACGTTTTACATCACGCTGCGCAATCGGCTGGCGGCGCTGAATCCGCTGCGGACGATGACCCTGCGCGCGGTGTCGCGGCCAGGCATCCTGGTGGAGGAAGCCGAAGCCCCGGCCGCGCAGCCGCAGCTGGATGCCTTTACGCTGCGCTGGACCGGGCTGCAGGCCGACCTGCAGCTGCCGGCCATCCTGGCGCAGATGAGCTGTGAAATCGAGTACACAACCGCCGGATCCCAGCTCAACGGAGGGCTCGACCGAGGACGTGCGCTGGAAGAGATGGATGCCGAGCTATTGCAGCTTCTGTATCCATACTCAGCACAGAAGATGGACTATACGAAGACTCCGGCGGCTGCGCTGGAGACCTTTGTGTTCTGGTCGGAGCCGCAATTCGGTCCGGCGCTTACCCTGCGCGACCGGTTCAGCCGTACGGCGACAGTAACCGTCCTGGCTTTTCAGGAACAGGGGGAGAAATGAGCGCCAGCAACCCTCTGCCGGCGCTGCCGGTGATCGGCCGCAACGTACGGGCGTATTTCGCGCCGGTCGATCGTGTCCAGCAGCAACCCACCATCTTCGATCCGTCGGTGAGCGGCCGCTTTTCTGCCGATGTACCGCCGGCTCCATGGCTCAGCCTGGGCTGGATTGAGAACTTCGCGCGCAAATCGGCCAGCCAGTTCGGGGGCCTGGTGACCGGCAGTCCGGGAACGACGCAAGTGCAGCTGCGCGAGACGGTGGACGCCACGGTGTCTTTTCGATTCAAGCAGTGGAGCAAGCTCTCCATGGCGCTGGCGGCGGGCTCCGAGCACATGAACCTGATCGCCCCAGCGTCCGGTGCGACGACCAACGGCTCCGGCGGTAAGGGAGTGGCGGCGGTCAGTCTGGCCTCAGGATCGACGGCGACCTTTCTGGCCATGGCCTCCGCCGATGCCGCGAGCTTTTCGCCGGGATCTCTGGTCAGCGTGGACGTGGATTACACGGGTCAAACCGGCTTTGTCGGCAGCGGGGTGTCCGGGGCTTTCGTGCAGAGCGCGGCGTCGGTCAGCAGCGATCCGGATTATATCCGGCGTGTGTCGTTCAACGTGGCGCGGGTGGCGTCGGTTTCGTCGACCGGACTGACGCTGGCGCAGCCGCTGATCGCCGGGGCGCCGGCAAGCGGCATGAAAGTGCAGACCATCTGCGGCTTCGTGGACCGCGAGGGCGGCAGCTTCTTTCAGGAGTGGTCAGGCTTGTTCGTAATCGACGGACAGCAGGGGGATCGGATCCTGTTCCATTATCCGCGGCTGCAGTTCATGGCGGGCGCGGCGGAGGATGCCAGCACGCTGGGTGCGCCGCTCACGACGAAGCAGCCTCACGCCAGCGGCTCCGCGGCGTCGCCGCATTCGGCAGGGAGGGAGAAGAGCACTTCGGCGCTCGCCGCGCCACTGGAAAGAATCTCTCTGAGCGCCGCGTTTCGCGCCCTGCCGGTGACCGACGCGAACGATGGCGCTCAGGTGGTTTGCTTCCGCAGCTTCCTGCCCAGCGCCGCAGTGCTGGTGTAGAGGAAACCAACCGAGGGAGGAACGGGTTGAAACTCATCATCGACAATTACGACGGTAAAGGGCCGGTCGACTACAGCAGCGCTGTGGTGGCTGGTCATCCGTTCCGCATCGTTCGCCAGCTGAACGAGCCGGTGACATGCGCGGCGACGCTTTACCCCGGCCCCGGGCGAGCTGTTCCGGCGCGCAATGGACGCGTGCTGGTGGAGGACGACGCCGGCAATCTGCTTTTCACCGGATATGTGGCGACGGAGCCGGCGCTGGAGCTGGCGGGCCAGGGGACGACAGGCGCAGTGTACCAGGTTCAGCTGTCTGCGATCAGCGACGATATTCTGCTCAGCCGGCAGAGTCTTTCGCAGGCGAGCATCAGCCGCGGCATCACGGCTGCGCGGGCTGTGCAGGCGCTGCTGGCTGGATCGCCGGTACCCGGCATTCAGCAGTCGCTCAGCCAGGCCGTGCAGAACGTGGCGTTCTACGAAGCGGAGAGCGGGAGAAGCTGGGCGCAGAATACCGGCTTGCTGGCCAATGCCACGCGCAATGCCTGGCGACTGATGAATGGCACGCTCACGATGCTTCCGGTGGGCAGCGTGACGCACTCATTGAACGAGGCGCAGGGCACGCTTTCGCCTGCCGCTCTCAGCCTGGCGATGGCGCGGGGAGTCGCCAACGATGTGACAGTCTGCGGAGTGGCGGAGCCGGATGCCTATGTTACGGAATTCTTCCAGGGGGATGGAACCACGGTAGTCTTTAACCTCACACGGAAGCCTTACCTGCCGGCGGCAAAGTATCGACGTCCGCTCACGGACCTGTTTGAAGGGCCGGCGATCGATCCCCAGCTGTGGAACTGCAACGACCCGGGAGCCGCCGTCACGCTGGGTGCTTATGGACTGACCTGTGCGGGGGGCGCCGGTTACTACGGTTCGGTGACGCTTTCCGCGATTTCGAAGATCGAGCTGGGCGGATCGCTGGTGCTGGAAACCGGCGCTGTGCAATTCGGCCAGCAGACCGCCGGCATTCTGAACGGCCTGTACTCCTCGGAGCAGATGCTGGAGCAGGATTGCCTGGCGGGCTTTCTGATCACGCAGCCGAATGGAACGGTGACCATCTCTCCGCTCATCAACGGCGTGGTCTCGGGCAGCTCATTCACGCCGGTGACCGGGCATTTGTATACTTTGCGGTTACGATTCTATTCGAACGAGATGCAGCGGATCCTGCAGGCCTACTATGCCGTGGGAACCGATGGCGGCATGGCGCTCTTCGGCTCGGATTATCTGAACGCCACCGCCTGCGCGGTGCTGGAGGTGCAGGACGTCACCAACGGAGTCGCCGGAGCGCCGGTGGTGCTGTACTCGGGCAGCATCGCGGGTCCGGCGTCCATCGGCACCTACGCGCCGCTGAACTCGTCGTATCTGCAGTGCAGCATTGGCAACGTCAGCGTGGAGCAGATGGGGCCGCTGTGGGTTACCGGCACTCCTGTGGGTGGCAGCGCGGTGGTGAGCCGGTTGG
>JAJZJJ010000444.1 GCA_021810175.1 Acidobacteriota bacterium
TGGCGCTGCGATGGCGCCAGCCAACTTCGACGGGGCGGGTTGCGCAACACTCCATGTGCAATTCCGGCGCGGGCTAGGGCGGAGAATGGCGGAGATTCGCCGGCGGGAAGCCGACGGCATCGGGTGCGGCGAAGATCTGGATCGCGGTGCGAAGCAAATGCCTGAGGCTGCGATAATCGAGGGGTGAAAAGAAAGGACGCCAAATCCCGCGGCCGGGAGCGGAAGGAAAGTCCGGAGGATACAGACCGGCTGATTGCCGAGCTGGCCGCCTTCCGCTATTCGCTGCGAAAATTCATGCGCTTCAGCGAAAATGCAGCGCGGTCGTTCGGTATTACGCCTCAACAGCATCAGCTGATGCTTGGGGTGGCCGGATATACCGGGCGCGGATCGGCAACCGTTTCCGAGCTGGCGGAGTTTCTGCAGGAGCGGCTGCACTCCGTCGTTGGTTTGGTCGAGCGGGCGGAACAGCGGGGCCTTATCCAATCAAGAAAGAGCGAGGAAGACCGAAGGGTTGTGGTGGTTTCGCTTACCGCTTCCGGCCGGCGGATTCTTCGCGAACTATCGGAGCTTCACCGTCAACAGGCGGCCAGCCTGCAGCTCCTGACCGGCACCAACAGCCGGAGCTCGGGATCAGGATGATCCGGCGCTGCGACCAGCGGCCGCGCTGAATCGCGGCGATGGTCGCCGGTGGGAGGAAGCTTCTCGAAGACCACGGTGGAAGGCTGCAGGCCACCCGCTTGCGGGCTGTTGCAAGCGCTGCCGACATTCAGAAAACAGCGGCAGGGTCGCTCGGGGGCGCCGGCATCCGGTCCGCCGACCGGATGCAACTACTACTTCTGGTAGTCGTTTCGGGCTCCGTGACAAAATCGATGAGCATGTCCATTTGCCGCTCGATTTGCTGCTGTTTGTTGGGGTTACTGCTGGTAACCGCGGCGATCGCGCAAACGCCTGACACCGCGACACTGCGCGGACATGTCCTGGATCCGGATGGACGTTCCGTAGCTCAGGCACGGGTTGTCATCATCAACTCCGTGACTGGTCTCTCGCTCCACACGGAGACGGATTCGCGGGGCTCGTTCCAGTTCGGTGGCTTACCGATCATGGGCAGTTACAGAATTGTGGCCAGCGCACCGGGCTTTGCCGCTGCGACAGAATCAGCGCTGCGCCTCGAAGGCGGTGTGATCGCCCGAGTCGATTTGCGCCTGGGCATTCCCGGTGGGCTGACGAGCGTGACGGTTACCGGACAAATGGGTGCGCTCCGCGCCGACGAACCGCAGTTGGGCGAGGTCCTCTCTTCCTCGCAGATCGGTGCGCTGCCGCTGTTCAATCAGCGCATTACGTATCTGCCTCTGCTGAATGCCGCCAACCGGCCCGCCATCAATCAGGGCGATATCTTCGTGAATCAGAACCTGTTCACGACCAATGGAGCCGGGCGCCGGGAAACATGGTACGAGGTGGATGGCGCTAACGCGGACGACAGCTGGGGCCGACAGACGATCTTCAGCAGTATTCCGCTGAATGCCGTGGAAGAGATGACTGTGCTGGAGAATTCCTTTTCCGCGCAGTATGGCGCGAGCGCGGGAGGCGTGGTCAATATCGTAACTAAGTCCGGCACGAAACATTTCCACGGCTCAGCTTTTGAGGCATGGCGTCCTTCGGCCTCTGAAGCCAGCCTTTCCGGCTTTCAGCCAGGTCATGCCAGCAGCGGCGATATTACCAACGACACGCTGGAGCAGGGAGCAGCCGCGCTTGGCGGTCCGCTGGCCGGAAAGCGCACGCAGTTCTTTGTCTCAGGAGAATACACGTCGGAAGATCGCGCCTCTCCGGTCACTTCTCCGATTGCTCCGGGGAATTTCATCGGACACTATCGCGGCGGGCTGGGCTACCTGCGCATCGATCACGAGTTCTCATCGCGGCAGCGTATCTTTCTGCGCGAAGACGCTGACTTGTTTTACGACACCAATCCGAAGGGGCTGGTTGGGGGGAATACGCTGCCGAGCGAGGCGCTGACGTTTCGGCGACGCACTTACACGACGGAGCTGGGCGATACGTGGCTGATCGGTTCGAGGCTGCTGAATGATCTGCGGGCGCAGTTCCAGCTGGCTTCGCCGATTACCGAAGTGGATCCTGCTGTCTTTGGGACGGAGTTTGTTGTGCCGATTTCGACGGGCGGCACTTTCCAGTCGGGCACCTCGCAGCGCTCGCTGCTGATGAATCATCAGTACTCGGTCGACGATGTGGTGACTGCCAGCTTCAGCCGGCAGCAGCTGAATATCGGGACCAGCCTCATCGCCTCGCATAGCGGGGGCAACGGGAAGGAATTTGGCGGGCCTATCTACGACGGGGAATTCCAGTACAAGACCTGCACCCAGGCGCTCACTTATTGCGAAAGTCCGGCATATCTCGACAACATCGACAATGTTGAGACCTACACGCAGGCTTTCGGAAGCGCCTCGTATCTGGTGAACGACTTTCTCTGGTCGATTTTTGCGCAGGACGATGACCACGTCACAAACCAGCTCACGCTCAATCTGGGACTGCGCTATGAACTCCAGACGTTCACCGACTCGCGCAACGATCTAGCGCCGCGCATCGGCTTCGACTACGATTCGGGCGGAAAAGGGCGCACGGTGATCCGCGGAGGGTTCGGGATCTATTACTCTGAGATTGCCGATAACTCTGAGGGGAGTTATGCGCTCACTGGTCCCACGGGTGTCTTTAATTACACCGCGGAGCCGGGTCAGATCGGCTTTCCTGCCAGCATCTCCGCCGCTCCGCTGGCGGGGTTTCCGGAGGGCGCGACTGTACCACTGCGCAGCCTCTATATCCGTCCGGGCCGGGCCGCCTATTACGACCAGTTCTTTCCCACGTCCACGCTGAAGGGTTATCCCGGCAAGCTGCTGAATCCGTACACGGAGCAGTGGATATTGGGTGTACAGCGGAAGCTGCCGGTCCGCTTGATCCTCAGCGTGGATTACGTAGGCTCGCATACGCTTCACAACGTTCGACCGCTCGACGTCGATCCACCTGCACCATTCAACCGCACGGCGCAGGGGCAGTCGCGCACGGCGCAGGAAGCGAATTGTACGCGGCCCTACTGGATCTACTGGTACAGGCAGCACAATATCGCGTGCGACCCGAGCGCGCCCACGAATCCCGAGCCGCCGTACAGCGTGATCCAGAGCGACGTGAACGACGGCTTCGCCAATTACAACGCGCTGGAGGTGAATCTACGCGAGCGCTTTGCTAATCACGCGTGGCTGCTGGCCAGTTACGTCTGGTCGCACACGCTCGATAATGTGGATCCGGACGTTGCGAGGCCGAGCCAGAATCCCAACGATCCGAATTTCACGAATCGCGCGGAGTACGGCAATGCAATTTTCGACCAGCGAAACCGCTTTGTGCTGAGCGGTGTCTATGCCGGGCCTTTCCGCCTGAGCCTTGGCGGCGTGGCCACGCTTGCTTCCGGACTGCCGTTCAACTACGTAACCGGCACGGTGAACAGCGGCGATCTGGGCGCCACGAATGACCGCCCGGTCATTGACGGCCATGTTGTGGGGCGCAATACCGGCCGCGGGCAGCCTATCTACGATGTGTCGCCGTTTATTGAACGGAGCTTCGCCATTCCGCACACGCGTGCCGCGATGGATGTTCGCGCGGAAGCGTTTAATGCGACGAATCATCCGAACTTCATTGGGTACAGCGGAACGTATGGCAACGGACCGGTGGCGGGGCCTGGTTTTGGAGAGCCGTTGCCGGGCGTGGCCAATCAGTTGCCGGCGCGCGAGATCCAGTTTTCGACTCAGGTGACGTTTTAGCGGGGCATTGGG
>JAJZJJ010000445.1 GCA_021810175.1 Acidobacteriota bacterium
TCCGATCCGCTGGTTCTTGTCCAGGGAGAACTGCCACTCCACGATCTTCTTCAGCTGCGGGTACGGCACGGCGAGCATGGGGATGCGGCGGCCGTCGATGAAGAGGGTCGGCGTCTCATCCACGCCGAGATCCTCGCCGAGCTGCAGGGAGGCGTGAACCTCCTTTGCGGTTTCCGGCGAGGCGGCGCAGGCGGCTACCCTGGCCGGGTCGACGCCGGCGGCGGAAGCGGCGCTCTTCAGCGCGGCGTCGGCGCCGGAGCCATCCAGCTGATCCTGATTGGTGAAGATGGCGTCAGCGTACTTGAAGAAGGCGGCGTTGCCGCCCAGGTGCTGCACGCATTCGCCGTAAGCGGCCGAAGCAAAGGCCTCGGGATGGATGGCGAGCAGAGGGAAGAACTGGTAGACGTAGCGGGCCTGGGGAAAGTCGTGCAGCAGCTTCTGAACCACAGGCTGAGCGTCTTTGCAGTGCGGGCACTGGAAATCGGCAAATTCGACCAGCAGAAACTGTTTGCTGGCGGATCCCTTCCAGGGGCCATTGGCGCTCTGCTGCAGGATGCGGCGGTTGCCGGCGTAGGGATCGGCGCCGAAATCGATGACGCTGTCCTGGGTGATCAGGTGCTTTCCGTCGGGCGTGACGAAGAAGATGAGGCTGGCGAGCTTGGGGCTGGGGGTTTCGCCCAGCAGAACCTCCACTTTGCTCACTCCCGGAGCTTTGGTCTTCTGGATGCCGTAGACCTCCCACTTGCGGTTGGGATCGTATCCCCAGGAGGTTTTGAGGAAGGCGTCGACCTGGGCTTTGGTGGGCTGGGCCGCCGTGAAATTTCCTGGGGGAACCGGCGGAAAGTTTGGGCCGGTGGGTTTCGCCTGGATCGCATCCGGCTTTGGGGCGGGCGCTGAAGGCGGCTTCGCCTGGGCGGAGCAAAGGCTGGCGGAGAGTGCGAGCGCGGCGGCCGCGCAGGTGAGGATGTTTCGACGCATAAGGTCCTTTCGGATCAATTCTTAAACCTGAACTTTAACGGCTATGGGGAACCGGCGGCCCATGCCAAAGGCCTTCGGGGTGACTTTCAGAACGGGAGCGGCCTGCTGGCGCTTGTACTCGCTGCGTTCCACTAACTTCACGACCGCGCGCACGGTCTCAGAGTCGAGCTTACAGGCTGCGGCAATGGCCTCAGGCGTCTCATAACGCTCGACGTAGGCTTCGAGAATGGGGTCCAGAACATCGTACGGCAGCAGGGAGTCGGTGTCCTTCTGGCCGGGCCGAAGTTCGGCGGAGGGTGGCTTATCGAGGATGGCGTGGGGAATCACCTCGCGTTCGGCATTGAGGCGGCGGCAGAGATCGTAGACCCGGGTCTTGAAGACGTCGCCGATGACGGCCAGGGCGCCGACCATGTCTCCGTAGAGGGTGCAGTAGCCGGTGGACATTTCGCTCTTGTTGCCGGTGGTCAGCACGAGCGCATTGAACTTGTTGGAGTAGGCCATGACGAGTGCGCCGCGAATGCGCGACTGGATGTTTTCCTCGGTGATATCCGGGCGGCATCCGGCGAAGACCGGCGCGAGCGCGTGATTGAAGGCGGTGAAGATGTCGCTGATGGGGAGGACTTCGTAGCGGATGCCCAGATTTTCGGCGAGCTGGCGGCTGTCGTCAATCGAGCCCTGCGACGAATACGGGCTGGGCATGCCCAGGGTGGTCACGTTTTCGGCTCCCAGGGCGCGGACGGCGATGGCCGCTACGAGGGCGGAGTCGATGCCGCCGCTGAGAGCGACAACGGCTCGGGAGAAGCCGCATTTGCGGACGTAATCGCGCGTGCCGAGGGCGAGCGCTTCGATCATGGCCTCGTCTTCGTCGGGAGTCTGCGGGTGCAGGTCGCCGCTGAGGGAGCCGAGGTCGGCGAAGACCAGGTCTTCCTGAAAGCTGGCGGCCTGAGCGATGACGTTGCCGTCGGGGCCGAGGACGAGGCTGGAGCCGTCAAAGAGCAGGCTGTCATTGCCGCCCACCTGATTGACCATGACGACGGGCACGCGGTTGCGCTTTGCCACGGCGGCGAGCATTTCGCGGCGGAGTTCGCGCTTGTTCCGCCACCAGGGCGATGCGGAGATGTTGAGGACCAGCGATGCGCCCTGCTTCATCAGCTCTTCGACCGGATCGACCGAGTAGAGGCGGTTCTCCCAGAAGCTCTTGTCGTTCCAGGCGTCCTCGCAGATGGTGAGGGCGACGGGCTGGCCGTCGAAATGGCAGATGCGCTGCCGCGCGGCCGGCGCGAAGTACCGCTGCTCGTCGAAGACATCGTAAAAGGGCAGCAGCATTTTGGACTGGACGAATTCAACATGGCCATGGCGGACGAGCGCGGCGGAATTCATGACGTGCTTGCCGGCTCCGTGCTCGGCGGCGGTCACGTAGCCGGCGATGACGGCGATGGAATCGTGTGCGGTGGCCTGGGCTATTTCGCCGAGGGCCTCGCCGCAGCGGGCGACAAAGGCGGGCTTTTCCAGCAGATCGGCCGGAGGATAGCCGCAGATGGCCAGTTCCGGAAAGATGACCAGATCGGCGCCACCCTGGCTGGCGCGGCGGGTAAATTCGAGGATCTTTGCGGTGTTGCCGCTGAAGTCGCCGACCGTCGGGTCGATCTGGGCGAGCGCGATTTTCACTTTTTTAGTGTAGCAACGGCGATTCCGGGCGAGGGCGGCCCGTCTGAATTCCGGCAAAGCCAGGGACGGAGGTTCTGTTCTATCCTTCCCACGATGCCAAAACCTGCACGCTCCATTTGCCTGAGATTGTGTGCCGTAGTCCTGTTGCTGGCCGGGAATGCCTGGGCGCAGTCTGGACCGGCGCGCCCGATTCGTCTCAATCCGGAGAACCCGCACTATTTTCTGTACCGTGGACGGACGATTGTTCTAATTACCAGCGGCGAACACTACGGCGCGGTGATCAATACGGCCGTGGACTACGACCGCTATCTGGCGACGCTGCAGGCAGACGGGCTGAACTACACGCGCATCTTCGCGGGCAGCTACGTGGAGGTGCCGGGGAAATCGTTCGGGATCCAGCGCAACGATCTTGCGCCCGCTCCGGGAAAATTCCTCGCGCCCTGGGCGCGCAGCTCTACGCCGGGCTATGCGGGCGGCGGCAACAAGTTCGACCTGAACAGGTGGAATCCGGCTTATTTTCGACGTCTGCGCGCTTTTCTGGCGGACGCTGCCCGGCGCGGCATCGTCGTGGAAATTACGTTCTTTTCGTCGCAATACGGAGAGGCGCAGTGGAAGCTGAGCCCGTTCAATCCGGCGAACAATGTGAATGGCCTGCACCTGAGCGACTGGAAGAAGATCAACACGCTCGAGAACAACGGTATTGTCCGCTATCAGGAGGCGTACGTTCGCAGGATCGTGCGCGAGGTGAACCCGTTCGGGAATGTGATCTTCGAGATTCAGAATGAGCCGTGGTCGGACCGTCCCGCACCTGCCGGGGTGATCAACCCGTATCTGTTTCCGCCGGCGCGGGACAATTTCCCAAACAATGTGCAAACGGCCGATGCGCTCTCGCTGGCATGGCAGGCTGCGGTTGCGCAGTGGATTACCAGCGAGGAATCCGCGCTGCCGGAGCATCATCTGATTGCGCAGTGCTATTCGAACTTCGGCTTTCCGGTGCGGAAGCTGGTACCCGGCGTGAGTGTGGTGAATTTTCACTACGCGTATCCGGAAGCGGTGACCTGGAACTACGGACTCAACAAGCCAATCGCCTACGACGAGACGGGATTTCTGGGGCGCGGCAATGCGGCGTATCGACGCCAGGCGTGGAACTTTATGCTGAGCGGCGGCAGCACCTTCGATGG
>JAJZJJ010000446.1 GCA_021810175.1 Acidobacteriota bacterium
GAAGTAGCGGATGATCTCGTAGCTCTCGTACTGCTGCAGCTGCTGGTCCGTGATCACCGGATCGCGCGTCTCCGTGCCCGTGTAAATCCCGCTGAAGATGTGCGGCTCCACCGCCAGGTCGTATCCGTTGCCCTGGAACGACGGATACCAGTTCGGAAACTTAATAATGATCCGCACCTTCGGATTGACCTTGCGCGCCGCCCCCATCACCAGGTCGCGCGATACCTCGTCCATCAGCTTCAGCCGGAACTGCGACCAGCTCTGATTGCCCTTCGCCGCAATGTCCGACGGGTCCTTCGTGTTGTTGAAGAAGAAATCGTCCAGGATGATCTCGTTGAAGTGCTTCGCCGTGAACTCCGCCACATGCTGCACATACGCGCGGTCCGCCGGGTTCGTGTAGCTGAAGGAGCGAAACTGCGCCGAGTCCCGGTCGCTGTACGCAATCCCGCCCGCCACCTCTACCCCGTGATCCACAAAAAACTTCTTCACCTTGTCGATCAGCGGCCCCGACGCCATCACCCGGCTGCGGTACGTCTCGATGTAAACCTTATTCACCTTCACGCCCGCCGAAATCTGCTTCCACGTCGATTCCAGATACTGCGGGTTGTTCATCTTCTCGACGATGCCCACCGGAATGTACACGGCGACCTTGAAATTCCTATTCGCCGCCGGACCGGAACCCGATCCTCCGTCAGCCATCCCCGTTTGAACCGCGCCCCAGCCGGTCGCTGCCGCCACCAGCACACAGGCCACAGACAGCCCCGCTCGCACCACTTTCCCCCGCAGAAATTTCCGCATCGCTCTCCAACCCCCGTAGTGAATCGATTCAGCATACTCCACCGCTCACGGCGCGGGGAATACCAGGAGCGCGAAAGCCCCGAATGCAAATCTCAAAGGAAGTTGGAAAAGCAGTCTGAAAGAAGAATGCCTACGCCGGCGGCTGGAAGCTCAGCCCCGCGGCCTCCGCGGCCTTTTGCGTCGCCGCGATGTTCACATCAGCCAGCGGAAACTGCCGCTCCCGCCCCTGACTCGCCTCATCCAGATCGATCACCGTCGTCGGCGTCAGCACATAATTCCGCACCGTCTGCCGATGCCCGTTCTTGAAGATCAGCGTCAGCTGCGGCTCCTGCGCCAGCAGAGGAGCGGAAACCGATGCCGCTTTCTCCGCCCCACGACCCGGCACATACGCTGGCCGATAACCATCGGGAGGCGGCTCGGGAGGATTCCCGTAGCCTGAAGGCAAGGCGCCCTGGGCCGGTGACTGCTCGTCCGCGGCGCTGGCAGCGCTGCTCCCGCTGCCTGAAGCAGACTCACTCCCTGCTTCCGGCAGGGTCTCCCAGGTGTTCGCAAACCCCCAGGGGGAGAGCAGGTAACCAGGCGCGTACCCGCCTTGGCCATAGCCATCGTTCTCGTGGTTGCGATGGTGACGGCCAGGCTCGTGCCGGAACTTCCCGCGCTCCTCTGCCGCGTTTCCGGCCCCGTACATGGGCGCAACATACGGCATTACAAAATGCGGCGCGCTGCCGACGAGGATATGCTGTCCGAGGCCCATAGGCTGTGGAGCACCCATCGGAATCCGGCCCGGCGTGCTCACAAAGCCGCCGTGATAGCCCTCAGGCTGTCCATACTGGCGGTTGCCGGGTTGCTGCGCCATGCAGGAGGGCACAACCACCGTCATCATGGCCAGCAGCCCGCTCATCACCGCTGTATGGAACTCGCGCCGCATTTTTGCCGTCCTGCACTATATTAGACACGCCCCGCACAAAGAAGATTCGCCCCCATTCACACCACGGAAATACTCCCTGACAATCCCTCCATCGGCGATTCATCTCCCCAGCCGCACCGAACCCCCGCCGGATCGTTACAATAATGATGGATTTTCAAGCCAGATATGAGCGCCCATTTGGAAACAGCCCTTACCGCCCAGCTCCAGACCGCTGCCCGCCAGGCCGGTCTCTCCGTCCTTTCCGTCGAAACCGGATCCGATTTCAACGGCCACCCCACCACCCGCTTCCGCCTTGCCTCGGCTCCCGATGCTCCGCCGGAACGCACCCTGCTGCTCGAGCTCAGCGAGGCCTTCGACTTCCATAAGCCCGATCTGCTGCCGGAGATGACCAGCCACCTCCGCGAAGCCGCCTCCCGCCTGAAGAATCCCCGGCCCGACGCCTACGTCACCCTCGCCGGTCTGCCCGTCGCCTTTGGACAATTCGGCTGGCCCTTCCACAAATCCACCTCCGGCTCCGATACCCTCATCGTCCACGGCACCGTCCGCCTCGAAGACGGCGCCAGCTCGCCCCTGCACGCACTGGTCTCCGCCAGCATGACCGTCACCTTCGCCGAGATCGTGCCCGCGCCCGAGCAGCCCTACTCTGAAACCTTCATCTACAACGCCGTCCGCAAAACCCTCGACCGCGGCCAGCTGGAACTCCTCAAGAGCGGCAACCGCCAGCCCGTTCCCGTCACCACCCGCTACTACAGCCGCTGGCAGAAGAAGTTCTTCTTCACCGATACCGACGACAAGAGCCGCATGGAATTCCTCGCGCTCAAGGCTTACTGGCTCTCCGGAGTCCTCGGCGCCGGCCAGCCCGTCTGGATCGCCGATCCCCGCGATGCCCAGTACCTCAATACCACTCCCGAAGAGCTGGCGCGCATGGCTGCCGACCTCTCCCGCCAGGGCGTTCTCGCCCTCAACGGCGAATACGCCTCCGCCACCCAGAAGCTGATGAGCCTCAGCGAAGTCTATCGGGCAAAGCTCACCACCGCGCTGGCCGTCACTCGTCCCACCTTCAACGAAGAAATGCGCAGCGGTCACACCAATATGTAATCGTCACCCCGTCCTGCCTGTCCGGCGCGACGGGGTGAACCGCTCCGCCCCGCGCTTCAGTCCTTCCCGCAGTTATGGCTCCGCGTAATAACCATTGCGCGTCCGGACTTTCACTCCCGGCCTGTCCACTTCGACCCGCAGGGCATGCCACACCAGGCCCTGCTCCGCGTGCTGCGGCGCAAACGTGATCTGGTACCAGCTCTCCGCCTCCGCCGCGCACTCCGCAATTTCTCCGGCAACATTATTGCTCCCTGCCAGCACCAGGCCCCCGCTGTGCGTCGCCAGAACCGGCAGGGCCAGCTTGCCTGAGGTCGCATCCCGGGCATTCAGCATCGGGCTCAGGTATCCCCGCCACTCCGTGTTCAGAAAGTCGTTCGCGTCAATCGGCCCGATCGGATCGACGGAATCCACAGTCATCTGCGATGCAATCAGCCATGCCGAGAGGTTCGCCCCGATCTCGAAAACCCTCTGTCTGAACGAGGGAGTCACCTGCGTTCCGGGGAACTCCATCATCGGCCATCCCGGAGAGATCCACACCAGCACCTTGCGCCCAGGCGTCTTCACCTGATTCCCCGCGATGGTGTGCAGCGCCTGCAGCGACATCTCCATACGCTCGAACGCCCCATAAAATCCACTGTGCTGCCCCAGCGCCCGCAGATACACCGGCTGCTTCTGCAATATAGCGGCCAGCTCGTTCCCGTTGCGCGTCGGTTCGTGCATCGCCTTCACGCCCTTGTCGGTCAGGAATGCCAGCTGCACCGGAACCGGCAGCCGCCCCTGGTTGCGCCGCAGGTAATCCTCCAGCAGCACCCGCATCGGGCTGATCTCATAGAACGACGCATTCACCTCATCGATGAGCAGAATCATCACCGGACTGTGCGCGGCTGAACCAGCTCCATCCACAAACTTGAAGGAGCGAATCGCCGCGGGCTTCCCATTATCCAACAGCGTGAAGTCCTGCTGTCCAAGACCCGTCACCGGAATCCCGCGTGCATTCAGATCG
>JAJZJJ010000447.1 GCA_021810175.1 Acidobacteriota bacterium
ATCCCCATCGGCAACGAGCGCTCCATGCGCGTTGAAGTCCGCTCCGTCGCCCCCGACTCCAACCCCTACCTGGTGCTGCTGTCGGTCTTCCGCACCGGCATCGAGGGCGAAACCTCAAAGGCGGCCAACCTGCGTCAGGCCGAGCGCTATCTGCCCGACAACATCTATACCGCCATCGAGGACTTCCGCAACGCCGCCTGGACCTCGAAGCTGCTGGGCGACGACGTCAAGGCCCGCTACGCCGACCTCAAACAGGCCTCGGCCGACCGCTGCCCACGCCTCCTCGGCACCTTCGTCAAGCCCTCCGAAGTCCAGTTCCACCACGAGGTTTCCAACCAGTTCCTCTGGAACCAGTTCTGATCTCCAATGCAGGAGCGGCTCGGCTCACCCAGGACCGCTCCTGCCTTTTCTGGCCCTCCCGAGAGGGGAGTCCCTCCAGTTGGCTGCAAAGGCGCAATTCAGCGGGTGTAGCTTTCCGCGTCAGCTGGCGCTTGTCAACTCCTGTCACGCGATTGGCAGATAAATCTCACCATGGTGGGAGTCATCGATGTGCGGCTGCGATGGCAAGTCTTCCGCAAACCGGTAGCCCACGCATGGGTCCGTCAACAGGTATCGCGGATTTGAAGGATCGTCCTCGATCTTCTTCCTCAATTGCCGCACGAATGTCCTCAGGTAGTCGACTTCGTGTCGATATTCCATTCCCCAAACTGAGGTCAGCAGCCTGCCGTATGTCACCGCGCGTCCCGCGTGGATCATCAGATAGCACAGGATGTCGTATTCCTTCGGCGTCAGCCGCACCGGCCTTCCCGCCTTGGACACGGCGCGGCGTGCCGGCTCCAGCTGAAGCTTCCCGATCGTGATCGGCGCATCTTCCGGACGCTCCGGTGTCCGCGCCCGGCGCACCGCCGCGCGAATTCGTGCCACGCATTCGCGCGTGCTGAACGGCTTGGTAATGTAATCGTCCGCACCGCGTTCGAGCGCCTCGATTTTGTCTTCCTCCTCGTCGCGCACCGTCAGCATAATGATAGGCAGCCGGGGTGCAAGGCCGCGAAGCCGTTCGAGCGTCTTCAGCCCGCCTATCCCCGGCATGTTAATGTCCAGCAGAACCGCGTCAAAGCTCTCCGCGCGCGCCAGATGAAGCGCCTGTTCGCCGTTGGATGCTTCGACGGTCTGAATCCCAAGCTCCAGCAAAGGCGTCCGCAGCGCCCTGCGAATCGCTGGTTCATCATCCACGACCAGCAGCCGAATCGTCTTTTCACCGAAATCCATGCTCACGCCTCAACTCCTCGCGATGGGTTTGGCAGGGATGCAAAGAACGTGGTTCCCCGTGCAGGGTCGCTGGTCACCCATACATCGCCACCATGCGCCACTGCCGCCTGCCGTGCCACCGATAATCCAATTCCCGTTCCCGGCGCCAGGCCCTCCGTCGCTGTACATCGAAAATAGCGATCGAAAATCCTCTCCCAGTCCGCCGCTGGAATCGCTGGTCCAAAGTTGTGGACTGACAACACCACCGCCTCGGCCTTTTCCATCGCCTGTATCGTGATTGCGCTGCCTGCGTCTCCATACTTGCCGGCGTTCTCCAGAAAGTGAGTCAGCATCGCCCGCAGCAAATTCCTGTCTCCGCGCACGGTCAGGCCCTCGGGCTCCACGTTCACGAGAATTGGACATCCGGCAAGCTGATCGCGCAATTCCGCCACCGCATCCTCGATCAGAGCGGCGATCGCGACCGCCTCGCAGCGCAGTGTCTGATTCTCCAGTCGCGCCGTTCTGAGCAGTCGAGTCGTCAGCCCATTCAACAATTCCGCCTGTTCCTCGATCAGCGTCACCAGATCCCTTTGAGCAGCGCTCAGGCCGTCCATTTCCGCCAGACCGGAACTTGCCACCCGGATCGCAGTGAGAGGTGTCTTGTACGCATGGGCCAGATTGTCCAGGACGGCGCTGCGCAGCTGCTCCGCCCTCTTCTCGCTTTCCATTCGCATCTCGTTGGCGAGGGAGTGGTACCGGTCGAAGCTGATTGCCGCCAGGGAAGCGATGGTGTTGCCGATCGTCTCTTCCAGACTGCCGCGCAGCAGCAGCGAGCCCACCGGCATCTCTCCCGCCTGCAGCACGCGGCTAATCAGTCCGGTCTCAGGATCGTCGCGAACCGTTCCAAACACGCAGATATTTCGCACCGCCTGTTCGGGATCGGAGTGCCATTGCCCCGCACTATAGATCTCGTTCATGTCCGCGTCGAAAACCGCCACCGCCTCCACATCGAAAATCGTCTGGATCATCGCCGCCAGCTGTGGGCCGGGTTTCTGGTGCAGGTCCATCTGGGCTGCCTTCTGCACCAGTTCGCATACCATCTCCGCCTGATGCCGGACTTCTGCCTTCTGCGCGCCACAGGGGACAGTGGTGCGCGGCGTCGTTCCTGCCGGAACGGCAGCGCTCAGGCGGTTCCTGTTCAATCAAAACTCCCTGTATGGAGATTGCGCCGGTAAGAGATGCTCGGTAGCCAGCGGGTCACTGGAAAAGCGAAAAAAAAGCGAGCCAAAGAAGAATTGCGCTGTATAGCAGAGTTGCAATCAGAATTGCATAGGGTGAGAGAAAAATTCAAGCGCCTTTTCCTGTGGCTGCGACTCCGCCACCGCCCATATGTCGTCTTTGTTGCTTCTTTATGAATTCCCGATGGCTCCTCTGACTAGATAAGAACAAGCCCGGCGCACACGAGGAGATGAGCCGACGCTTCCGCCATCGTTCCGGCGAAAGGCACAGGCGCAGCGCATCGGGAATCACTGGCGTTGCCGGATTTCAGGAGGGAAAAACTCTGATCGACTTCAAACCAAGGCTTCTTTTGGTCACCGCCGCGAGCGCGCTGCTCTGCCTCGCCCACGCTGCCGCAGCCCAAACTCAAACCCCGCCCGCCCCAGTTGCATCTCCATCCACCTCCGCGGTTCCGGCCGCCCCTCCCGTCTGGAGCATCGGTCCGGTCGACTTCAGCGGCTATCTCGATGGCTACTACAGCTACAACTACAACCGCCCCAGCCAGACAGCCAACGGCCAGACCAACGACCTCTACGACTTCAACGACAAGACGGACCAGTTCAACCTGTCGGCAGCCGATCTCACCATCAACCACAACCCCGATCCCATCGGATTTCATGCGGACTTCATCTTTGGCCGCGCCAACGTCATCATGCATTCCGCCACCGACAAGAGCACAGACAACTACATCGAGCAGGCATATGCGAGCTATACGCCCGCCAAAACCCACGGCACGGAAGTCGATTTCGGTCAGTTCGTCACCGCGGCAGGCGCGGAGGTGATTCCGGCAATGAACGACTGGAACTACTCCCGCTCCCTGCTCTTCTCGTGGGCCATCCCCTTCTACCACTTTGGCCTGCGCACCTCCACGCCATTTACGAAGTCCTGGACCGCCGGCGTGCAGGTTGTGAATGGATGGAACAATGTGGTTGATAACAACGGTGGCGTCACCATCGGCCTCACCAGCGCTCTCACCAGGCCCAAATATGCCTGGGCGTTCAACTACTACACCGGTCCGGAGAACTACAACACGCAGAAGGGCTACCGAAACCTGATCGATAGCACCCTGACCCTGACTCCCACCGCGAAGTTCAACGCCTACATCAACTACGACTACGGCCAAAACCGGTCGCCGGCTTCCACCAGCGGCGGCGTTACAACTCCGGCCGCGTCCGATCACTGGTCCGGCATCGCCTTCGACACCCACGAGCAGTTCAATCCCAAACACGCGGCGAGTGTCCGTTACGAATACTTCGCCGACAACGAGGGTTTTGCCACCGGTGCCGCTCAGGA
>JAJZJJ010000448.1 GCA_021810175.1 Acidobacteriota bacterium
CGACTGCGTCATCAGCAACTGCGTCCTCAATCTGGCGCCGGACAAGCCTGCCGTCTTCCGCGAAATCTTCCGCGTCCTCAAACCCGGCGGCCGCCTCGCCGTCAGTGACATCGCTCTCAGGCGCGAGCTTCCCGCCGAGCTGGCTTCCAGTATCGCCGCCTACGTCGGCTGCATCGCGGGAGCCATCCTCATCGACGACTACCGCGCCGGCCTGCTCCACGCGGGCTTCGCGCATGTCGAAATCGTCGACAGCGGCAAGGATCTCAATGCCTACGCCAAGATCGAGAACCAATCCGGCTGCTGCTCTTCCGCCAAAAAGGATTCCACCCTCTTTCCCATCGCTCCCATTTCCTGCTGCTCGACCTCCGCGCCTGCCGCGGATACGCTTCACGAGGAACTGGGTCGCCTGCTCGCGCAGTACGACATCAACGCCGCCGCGGCCAGCGTCAAAGTCTACGCGCTCAAGCCGGCCGCACAGTTCTGATTCATTTCAGCCCAAACGGAGAACCCCAGCTCGTGCGGACATTTATCTTCGCCTGTGTTCACAATGCGGGCCGCTCGCAGATGTCGGCGGCCTTCTTCAATCAGCTCGCCGATCCCGCGCAGGCGCGCGCCATCTCCGCCGGCACGCAGCCCGCGCCGGCCGTGCATCCCGTGGTCGTGGACGCCATGCGCGAGGTCGGCATCGATCTTTCCTCCGCGCGCCCGCAAAAACTCACCGCCGAACTCGCCGCCACGGCGGAAGTGCTCATCACCATGGGCTGCGGCGAGGAGTGCCCATACGTTCCCGGACTGGCGCGCGAAGACTGGCCGCTCCCTGACCCCAAAGGCAAGGACATCGAAACCGTCCGCGTCGTCCGTGACGACATTGCGGGCCGCGTCCGCGATTTTCTCGTCCGTATGAACATCGCGACGGCCGTTCCGGAATCAATTCGCTGAACCACCCGCAAATCCTGGATGCCCTGTCTCTCGAAGAGAGGCGGGAGGGTGAAGCACCTGAACCACCCGCGAAGCGCGCGCATTTCCCGCGAACGCGGCGCGCCTTGTTCAACCGCCGGCCCGAACAGCGCAGCCTATTCCATGCTGTTTTCCTCCTTACTCTTCTGCCTCTTCGCCCGTTGTCAACCCCTTACCAAAGTGTCTTGCCTCATTCCAAAGCCCTTGCAACTCAAATCTGTTGGCACGATTGGTGAGCGGAACGGATATCCTAAATATAGGTACCAATATCCAGCGCAAAGGGTCGCTCCCGCAAGCGGCCCTTTGCCTTTTCAGGAGCAAACCATGGCTGCAGAATGCGCCTTCACCCTTCCCACCGGCAAAAAATGCCGCTGCGTCGCCACTCGCAATCAGCGTTTCTGCCGCCATCACGGCCGCGCCTCGGCTCCGCTCCCGCGCCAGCCCCGCCGCTACTCCCGCCTCGCTCACTGGCGCGACCTCGGCCGCTCCGTCCACGCCGTCCCGCGCGAGGAGATTCCCTTCGAGGCCTGGTGCATCCTCGAAGCTCTGCTCCAGCAGGGACAGGTCGGCATCTCCGACCGCGTTGCCGGCCGCCTCCTGCGCGCGCTCTTTCTCCGCTACGGCTCGGTCCCGTTCAACCCGCCCGGCAGTTCCGCCGAACCGGAGCCGTCATCCCATCTGTCACCGTCTCTTCCAGGCGTTCCCGCCGCTGAGCCCGCCGACCTGGAAGCCTCTCTCCGCCAGCTCGGCGAGCTCCTCGAGCAGCGCGCCGGCGCAGCCAGTTTCAATAAACCCGGAGCCTCGTTTTGACCCCGCTCGCGGCCGTCTCTGATCAGCAGACGGCCGTGAACCTCTCGTCGCGGTCGCCTGCTGATCACAGAGAGCCGTCGCCGCAGATGATTTCGAATCAATCAGGCAGCGCGTTTCCGTCCTCAGCTGATCAGAGACGGCCGTCTGCTGATCATCCACGGTCGCCAATGCAACTGACGCCGTTGCATACACCTGAAAGGAGGATCTCAACGCCCTTCATTGAAAACAGATCAATTGCCCCGATGGGGGGAGAGCTGGGTATCTGGCATAGTCTTCATAACCAACAAATAAGCCCCTGTCGTGCCGTCTCCCCGGTCCTGTAGAATCGCTTCGAAATTTTTGGAGAGGCTGTTTCATGAACCCAACACGCGGGACCAAATCCGTCTTCATCTCGATAGTTCTCTCAGCGCTGGCCGTCGGTTGTGGGGGCGGATCCGGCAGTAGCGGCAGCAGTGGCTCCTCGGGTACGACTCCCTCCGGCCCCACGGTTAGCTCAATTTCAGTCTCTGCGACTGCGACTAGTGTCACCATCGGCGATACAATGCAGCTCACCGCTGCCGTCGTTGGCACCGGTAATTTCGACAACTCCGTCAGTTGGTCCATCTCAGGCCCTTCCGGCTGGACCGGCAGCGTAGGCTCCATTAGCAAAACGGGGCTCTACGAGACTCCCTATCCTGCTCCCGCTACAGTGACGATCACCGCCACCTCAGTGGCTGACCCATCAATCAGTGGATCGGACAAGCTGACGATTGTCAGTCCTGCCGTCGCCGCGGGTCCGCCACTCACGGTAGACGCGAGTGACAAACTCCATGCCATCAGCCCGGACATTTACGGGATGAATGCGTTCATGCTCGATCCGAAAACCGCCCAGGAAACCAATGCCACCGTCATTCGCTGGGGCGGGAACAACACCTCTCGTTACAACTATAAGTTGAATACTACCAATGCCGATGCCGACTACTACTTTGAAAACGACAGCGGTGTCGCTGACATGATGCCCAATCCCACCGGAAGTTCGAGCCTCAGCCAGTTAATCGCCACCGATGACAGCCTGGGCGTCACTACCCTGGCCACCATGCCCATGCTCGGCTGGGTTTCCAACGACAAGATCGGAGCCTGTAGCTTCCCGGCATCCACTTATCCAGGCCAGGTCAGCTACAACGGCAGCTGCGGTAACGGTGTTTATCCGGATGGCACGCAGGGATGCACAAATTCGAACGGGTGCAACATTTTTGGCGATGCTTCCACCCCGGCCATCACCAGCATCGCAGACCCGCCGCCTGCCACGACCCAGGCAGCGCTTCCCACTCCTTCTCAGGCCACTACTGCCTGGGCGGAGAGTACCTGGGCTGGCGGATGGGTTGAATCCATCCTCAAGGCCGATGGCCCCGCGAATCCGGCCTCCGGAACTGGCCAGGGTGTCTCCATCTGGGATCTTGATAATGAACCGGCCTGGTGGGACTTGAACCACCGCGACGTGCACCCCAAACCCTCCACCTATGACGAAGTCACTTTCGGCGGAATCAGCACCGCCCTCGCTATTAAGAAGGTTGATCCCACAGCTCTCGTCAGCGGCCCCATCATCGATTACTGGTGGAACTATTTCTATTCCAAGAAAGACATCGAGAGCGGATGGAGTAGCGGCCCCTGCTATCAGCCCTGGAGCAACCCGGTCGATCGCGAAGCCCACGGTGGCGTCGCCATGATCCCGTACTACCTTCAGCAGTTCCGGGCCGCCCAGGCTACCTACGGCATCCGCCTGCTGGATTACCTGGACATCCACGCTTATGTAGCCAATGATGCCAGCGGCAACAGTCTCGGTCTGACCGATGCCGGTGACGCGGCCGAGCAGCAGGCGCGTCTCAACTCCACTCGGGCACTCTGGGATCCGACCTATACCAACAAGGATTTCCCCCAGCCCAACTACGTCACCGATTCCAACTACACCTCCAGCTGCAATGTCCCTCTGGAGGCGCCGCAAATCGTCACCCGGCTCAACAATTGGGTGACGAATAACTACCCCGGAACGAAAACC
>JAJZJJ010000449.1 GCA_021810175.1 Acidobacteriota bacterium
AACTACGCCGATATCAGCTCATCACCGCACTCTTCAACAGACCAAGCTGAAATCTCACGCCCAATAACAAACCCCACCAAAATGGTGGGGTTCGTCAGCAGTCTGGGGAACCCTCATGGTTCCTCCACCTTTTCCTGTGGATTTACGCTGCTTTCCGCGTATCTACTGGAGCTATACTGCGCACAGAGCGAATCGTGAAATCACCATTCCCGGCTCGCTCTAAAGAGAGAGGTTCCCCTATGTCCACGCTCGCCTTTCAGGAAGCCGGCCAGCAGGTCGTCACCAGCGAAGATTTCAATGCACTTGAACAGCGCGTCCTCCGCGCCGTCGAATTGCTCCGTGCCGAACGCACCGCACGCGCCGCCGCCGAACAAAAGGCCTCCGAACTCGAACAGCTCATGGAAGTCCAGGCCGCCGAGCTCGAACAAGCCCACGCCCAGCTCAAGGCCTACGAAGGCGAACGCGACCATGTGCGCCAGCGTGTCGAGCGCATGCTCAAGCAACTGGACGAAATCAACGCCTGAGTCTCCCCATAGAGTCCTGTCATGTCTGAATCCGATCACAACCCGAAATCCGCTCCCGCACAGGCCATCACCGTCGACATCTACGACCAGACCTACCACCTCAGCGGCCCGGATCCGGCCTACATTCAACAGCTCGCCGACGTAGTCGACGGCAAAATGCGTCTCGTCGCTTCCCACGGCCGCACCGTCGACTCGCTCCGCGTCGCCGTCCTCGCCGCCCTCAACATCGCTGACGAGCTCGCCACCCTCGAGCGCCGCTACCACGCCCTCGCCGGCACCACGGAAGAATCCACAAGCATCCGCACCCGCGCTCACACCCTCACCGGCCTCCTCGACGCCATCCTCGAAGACGATCGCAAACTCGGCTGATCCAGACCTGCGCTACCCTCTGCCCCTGCCCGTTCCCATTCCCGAACACGCGCATTTCACACACGTTTGTCAACTTGCAATCCCCCTGACCGCCCGATAGCATCCTCTTAGAGATCGGCCTGCAAAGCAGGTGTGATGGTCAACGCCGGTTGAACCTACATTCATGGAACAGGGAGCTCGACTCGACTAACGGCTCGGTGTGCAGCGTCCGCCAGTCCGGAATGCCTAAAGAGCCTCGGAGAGTTCCCACCGTCTTAGGACGGGTTCACCGGCGCACTTAACACGGCCCCGCGGGTCGATTTCTTTTTTCCTGCAAACGAATATCCTCGTAAGCGTGTATCCCCGCCTCTTTCAGTTCGGCCACTTTGCTGTTCCCACCTACGGAGTCGCCTCCGCCGTCGCGCTCCTCGTCGCGCTCAACATCGCCATGCGTCTGGCCCGCAAACTCGACCTCCCGCCGGAAAAAATCTGGAACCTCGGCATCTACACCCTCCTCGGCGGCCTGATCGCCTCGCGCCTGCTCATGGTCGTCACTCACTTCTCGCTCTTCCGCTACAACCCCATCTGGCTGCTCGGCCTCTCGCCCAGCTACGTCCCCTGGATCCCCTGGACCTCCGCCGCCCTCGCCCTCGCCGTCGCATGGCTCTATCTCAGAGCCGAGGAACTCCCTTTCCGCGCCGCCTTTGACGCCTACGCGCCCGCGCTCACCGCCGGTTTCGCCATCCAGGCCCTCGGAGCTTTCCTCGCTGGCTCCCAATTCGGCACGCCCACACACTCGCCGCTGGCCGTCACCTACACCAGCCCCTACGCCGCCCTCTGGTATCACACCCCGCTCAACATGCACCTCGTTCCCGTGCAGCTCTACCACGCCGCCGCCTGCCTCGTGATCTTCGCCGGCCTGCTGCTCTGGCTGCCGCGCCGCACCCAGCCAGGAGAAATCGCCGGCATCTGGCTCCTCACCTACGGCATCGCCGTCTTCTTTCTCGACTTCTACCGCGGCAGCGCCTATACCAGCGGTATCTTCACTCCCATGCAGCGTCTCGCACTCGTCGCTGTTGCTGGCAGCGCCGTGCTCCTCTGGAAGCGCAAATCCTCCATCCACCCGCAGCCCATGCCTACCCTGATCCCATGAGCCCATCCAGCCAAAACGAACTCCGCACCTTCATCGTCCCTGCTGAAGCCGCAGGTCAGCGCCTCGACGCATGGCTTGCCGCGCAGCTCGAAGGCGTCAGCCGCTCCCGCGTCAAGCTCCTGCTCGATCACGACCAGGTCCGCGTCGACGGCGCCGTCCAGAAAGCCTCGCTCAAGCTTCGCGGCGGAGAAACCATCGAAGTCCACGGCGAACCCGCGCCGCCGCCCCTCCACGCCATCGCGGAAGAAATCCCGCTCTCGATCGTCTACGAAGACAAAGACCTCATCGTCGTCGACAAGCCTGCCGGCATGATGGTCCACGCCGGCTCCGGCGCCACCGACGCCGCCCGCAACCGCGGCACCCTCGTCAACGCCCTCCTCGGCCGCAAGGAGAAGCTTTCCAAAACCGGCGGCGACCTCCGACCCGGCATCGTCCATCGCCTCGACAAGCAGACCAGCGGCCTCATCCTCGTCGCACGCAACGACGCCACCCACCTCCGCCTCGCCGAAATGTTCTCCCAGCGCGAAATCCGCAAAACCTACCTCGCGCTCGTCCACGGCCACATCGAGCAGGACCGCGGCACCATCAACGCCGCCATCGCCCGCGACGTCATCCGCCGCACCCGCATGACCACCCGCCGCACGCCCGGCGCGCGCACCGCCATCTCCCACTACACCGTCCTGCGCCGCATTGAGTCGCCCTGGGGAAAATTCACCCTCGTCTCTGTCCGCATCGAAACCGGCCGCACCCACCAGATCCGCGTCCATCTCTCTTCCATCGGCCATCCCATCGTCGGCGATACCCACTACGGCGCGCCCGCCCTCATTCTCCCGCCCGCAGCCCGCACCCAACGCCGAAAGAACACGCCCACCCCGCCGGGCATTTCGCTCCCACGCAACTTCCTGCACGCTGCCGAACTCGAATTCGCCCACCCGCGCACCGGCAAACCGCTCCATCTCGAAGCCCCATTGCCCTCCGAACTCACCGATTTCCTCCACCAGATCGAAGCCTGACCGCGTTTTCCTCCCGCCCCCCGGCTCCCGCCGAAATCCGCCGAAGACCCCTTTTGGCCGGAAAACTCCTCGCCCCGCTCACCCCATCAGTTAAACTTGAACTATCTCATTCTTTGAGACCCTGTACTTTTTGTCGCCCTGGACAGGCAAGTCACTGTCAACCCCAGCGAAGACGAGATCCGACGCTTGACTCGATGCCCGTTGTTAGCTGCACCCGAGGATTATGCCCGATATCGTCACCGAAGATATGCCGCAGATCAGCGTCGCCCAGATGCAGGCTGATGTGCAGCACTTTACTCAAAGCCGTTCCCGCTCCCTCAACTGGAGCTTCGCCATTCTCATGGCCGTCATGCACGCAGCGGCCATTGCGGCGTTCTTTTTCTTCACATGGTCAGCCCTGGCGGCCTTCGCCGTCATGTGGGTCATCAGCGAAAACATCGGCATCGCCGTGAGCTACCACCGTCTGCTCACGCATCGCGGGTTCGTCGTCCCCAAGTGGCTCGAATACACCATGGCCGCCTGCTCCACGCTCGCCATGCAGGGCGGACCCATCTACTGGGTCGCCGTCCACCGCCTCCATCACCAGCTCACGGACAAGCCCGGCGATCCCCACTCCCCGCGCGACGGCGCATGGTGGTCCCACATGGGCTGGATCCTCTACGGCAACCTCCACAACGGCGACCCGGCGCTCAACCGCTACGCGCCCGACCTCACCCGCGACCGCTTCTACGTCTGGCTCAGCCGCTTCCACCTGGTC
>JAJZJJ010000450.1 GCA_021810175.1 Acidobacteriota bacterium
ATTTACTCGGGCACCGCCGGACCGATCACATTCAATGGTCTTGTTCGCCACTACTATCTGCGGAACCAGCCGAATCAGGCGGACATCGAGGTCAACCTGCTGCCAGCGGATCAGCGCAGCATGCAGAGTCATGCCATCGCGAAGCAAATGCGGCCGGGGCTGGACAGGATTGCCGATGCGTACAAGGCGCGAATCCAGATTGCGGAAGTGCCTCCGGGACCACCGGTTCTGCAGACGCTGGTAGCGGAGATTTACGGGCCGAATCTTAACGGCCAGATCGCGCTCGCCCGCAAGGTGAAGAAGATCTTCCAGCAGACGCCCGGTGTGGTGGATACGGACTGGTACATGCAGGATCCGCAGCCGCAGGTGAACTTCCATGTGGACGAGGCCAAGGCGGCACTGCATGGGATTCCGGTGTCGGAGGTGGCGCAGACGCTGGCGCTGGCGACGTCGGGAGCACATGCAGGGCTGCTGCATGTGCCGGGTTCACGGGAGCCGATTCCGACGGTTGTGGAACTGGACCGGGCGGAACGCTCTTCGCTGCAGGGGCTGGAGGGAATCCGACTACGCGGTGCCGACGGCAGCATGGTTTCGCTGCGTGAGCTGGTGGATGTGGAGCACACGACGCTGCAGCCGGACATTTATCAGAAGAATATGGAGCGGGTCGTGTACGTGACCGGCGACGTAGCCGGCGGGGAGGAGAGCCCCGTGTACGCGATTCTGAAAATGAACAAGGCCCTGGACAAGATCACACTGCCGGACGGTTACAAGCTGGCCCGATACAACTCGGTACAGCCGAAGTCCACCGCTCACTATTCGCTGAAGTGGGATGGCGAGTGGCAGATCACGATTGAGGTATTCCGCGATCTCGGGATTGCCTTTGCCGCGGTGCTGGTGCTGATTTACATCCTGGTTGTCGGGTGGTTCAAGTCGTTTACGGCGCCGCTGGTGATCATGATTCCGATTCCGCTGACGCTGATTGGAATTTTGCCGGCACATGCCATGATCGGAGCGTTCTTCACGGCTACTTCGATGATTGGCTTTATCGCCGGGGCGGGCATCATCGTGCGGAACTCGATTCTGGTGGTGGACTTTATTGAGTTGAGACGCCGCCAGGGGATGCCGCTGAAGGAAGCGGCCATCGACGCGGGGGCTGTGCGGCTGCGGCCGGTGCTGCTGACCGCCGCGGGCGTGGTTGTCGGCTCCAGTGTGATTCTTGCCGATCCGATCTTTCAGGGGCTGGGCCTTTCGCTGATTGCGGGGGGCGTGGCTTCAACATTTCTTTCCTGGCCCGCTGTTCCGGTGCTGTATTACATGATGCATTCCAGAGAAGCGGAAACAGGGTCATCTTCTCCACTGGAGCAACAGGAGGTTGCACAATGACAGTAGAACGCGCAGTTCGGTTAATGGCTGGGGTGGTGGTGCTTGCATCGCTGGCGCTGGCTCACTGGGTATCACCAATGTGGCTTTGGCTCACGGCATTCGTGGGGCTGAACCTGTTTCAGTCCGCGTTTACGAACTGGTGTCCGGCAATGGCAATTTTCAAGTGGATGGGACTGCGGAACGCCGGGTGCGGCGAACGTCAGCACGCGTAGCAACGAGGGATTGTGAGCAGGGAGCAGCCAGCAAAGCATCGCCAACTGGAACACCTGCAGGATGAAGTGTACCGGCAGATGTTCCGGCTGGAGGAAGGGCATCCTTCGGCTGATATGCTGCTGGCTGTGGCGCTGCTGCGGGCCTGGATGGCTTTTGAAAGAGAGCCTGCGCAGAGCGAACCGCGCCGGTGGCTGCGCTCGGTTTGCCCGGTATGCCTGAAGATGATCGGGAAGGAGCCAGGCTGCGAAGGCGACCGGCCATGCAGAATCGATGCAGGCCGGCCGGCGACGCCAACACCGGTCCGGGAAAATGCTTCATACGAAGAGGACGCAGACAGAATCATGCACGAACGCAGGTTTCATCCATCGCAGGCACACCGGCTGGACGACCCCAGCCGCAGGGAATGGCTTCCACCGGGCGAGGTGGTCGATCGTCTTGCCCTTCGTGTGGGAATGACCGTCGCCGACATCGGCGCGGGGACTGGATATTTCACATTGCCGATGGCGGAAAAGGTGGGAGCGCGGGGACAGGTTTTTGCGGTGGACGTTTCGCCGGAAATGCTGGCACGCATTCAGGCGAAGCTCGGGGAAAGCGGCGCAGAGAACGTGCGTTGCGTCGAAGGCGAGGCATCGGCCACAGGGCTGGGAGCGGAGTCGTGCGACGTGGTGTTTATGGCGAACGTGTGGCATGAGTTCGACGACCATGCGGCGGTTCTTGCGGAGGCGGGACGCATTCTCCGAAAAGGCGGACGGATTGCCTTGCTCGACTGGCGTCCGGACGTGGAACCAGAGCATGGGCCTCCACTTGAGCATAGAATTGCGGCAGGGGCAGCACGACAGGCGCTCGCGGAGGCCGGATTCCGGGAGGATGCTCCGGGGGGTGCCGGCAAATATTCCTGGATCGTCAGCGGCACGAAACCGTGAAGCTGCTTGGGCTGTAATTTGTAACCGGGCCAATTGGCCCTGCAACTCCGGCAGCCGAAATCCGAGCAGATGAAGGCACCGGAAGAGAGGAACCACGAATGCAGGTCCACGTGAGACAAACGGAAGGCGTTCAGTTCTCCATCGAGACACGCAACCATACAGTGATCAGCGATCAGCCCGCGGAAAACGGCGGAGCGGATACGGGGATGACGCCGCCGGAGCTGTTGCTGGCGTCGCTGGGGTCGTGCGCGGCGTTCTATGCGGCGCAGTATCTCCGAGCGCGGCATCTGGCTGAGGGGGGCGTGGAGGTTTCAGTCACGGCCGAAAAGCTGCTTCAGCCGGCGCGCCTGGGGAATTTTAAGATCGATGTGATCTCGCCGGTTGCGCTGACAGAGGATCAGGAGCAGGGGATGCTGCGCTCGGTACACAAGTGCCTGGTGCACAATACGCTTTTGTCTCCGCCCAGTGTGGAAATTGCGCTGAAGACGAAGGACGCGCAGCACGCAAACGAGGAAGCATCGGTCCGGGCATAGCCGAAGCTTACGGAAAGCTGCTGCGCGAGAGCGATCTCCGGCCTAAAAGAAGACAGGCAGCCTGGACGGCTGCCTGTCTTGCCATGTTGCGGGTATTTCAGTGAGCGCCGACTGTTTTTGCGGATTCCAGTTCGGCCAGGCGCTTTGCCAGCAGCTGTTCGAGCTGGACCAGCGCCTTGCTGAAGCCTTCGATGCCCTCCGAGAGCTTTTCATGCGCCATGCGGTCGGCGGCATGCATCTTCTCGAACTGGTCCTGATCCATCGGGATCTTCTCGATGGAGGTATCCGCGATGGAGCGCTGGGGATCGAGTTTACGCTCCAGATTGCCTTCGGCTGAATCGAGCTCCTGCAGCAGGTGCGGGGAGATCGTGAGGAGATCGCAGCCCGCGAGCTCGATGATTTCTCCGGTGTTGCGGAAGCTGGCTCCCATCACCTGCGTGCGGTAATGGAATTTCTTGAAGTAGTTGTAGATGCGGGTAACCGACTGAACCCCGGGATCGTCCGCGCCCTGATAGTCCTTACCGGTGTCCTTCTTGTACCAGTCGAGGATGCGGCCGACGAAGGGCGAAATCAGGGTGACCTTCGCTTCGGCGCAGGCAATGGCCTGATGCAGGCCAAAGAGGAGGGTGAGATTGCAGTGAATCCCTTCCTTCTCCAGTATTTCGGCTGCGCGGATTCCTTCCCATGTGGAGGCGATCTTGATGAGGATGCGCTCGCGCGAGACACCCGCGCTTTCGTATTTG
>JAJZJJ010000451.1 GCA_021810175.1 Acidobacteriota bacterium
TTCAAGCCAATTCGGATAACTTCTGGGCTCCCACAAATTTGCCCACGAAGAGCAGCAAAGGAGTCGGTTACTGATGGCCGGTGATCTCGAAGCCAAGATTGAAGCTGCTCGCAAGCGCGCCGAACAGGCCAAGGCCCGCCTGCAAGCCCTCGAAGCACGAGCGAGCCAGCAGGCCCGCAAGTTGGATACCCGCCGCAAGGTAATCCTCGGGGGCCTGCTTCTCGATGCCGCCGAGAAGGATGACCGCTTCGCACGGGTCATCACTGCCCTGATGGAGCGGATCAGTCGCGATCAGGACCGCAAGGCGTTTGAGGGGTGGCAGACACCCTCCCCCACCCCTGAACCCCTTGGCGTCAACCAGACGGCCTCAGAGCCGCCCCAGACAGGCGTGTAGAGCAACAACCTCGCCCCAACCCCCTCAATGCCCCTCTGTGGCCCCAGAGCCGCCCCAGACAGGCGTCTAGAACACGATCCGGCTCCCTAGCGCGGCCCGTCAGGGCCACCGATCACAGGCAAGCCGCGTCAGCGGCTTTCCGATGAAGGGGGATTTAGGGGGTTGAGATAGAGCGCGCGCGCTGCGTCAGCCTCGTCGCCGGGCACTCCGCGCGCGCGCTCTATCATCTAAATACTATCTGGCGTGGATAACTCGGGCCAAAATTCGCATTTTTTCGCAGAAATCCGCCAAAAAATGCCTTGCTTTTAAGTGGCACCACATGCCACTAAGTAGTGGCACACTGTGCCACTTAAAAGGGGATTCGAGATGGGGGCTATAGTCCAGTTGAAGACCAGGCCGGACCGGCTACGGCAGGACCAGGCGGAGCAGTTGCGCCAGGCGTTGCTACCCTTCGAGGAAGCTATGCCGGAGGCCGTAAAAACACTGATCGGCCACATCGACCGCCAGACCGCCAGCCGCAACAAATGGACTTTCGTCATGCTCAGCCCGGAACAGAACGCCATCGTCGTTGACTATCTCGCAGACCACTCGGCCCGCCCGTTGGTTGCTGTGAAGCTCTGGGCTCTGTGCTTCAAACACCTCCGCACCGACACCGGTGAAATCCTGCTCAACAGAGGCGAAATCGCAGAAAAACTTGGACAGAAGCCTGAGGAAATCAGCAAGCTGATGACCGAACTCGAGAGCTTTGGCGCCATCATCCGGCGCCGCCAGCGTGTCGCCGGGATGAAGGGGCCGGGGATGGTCCACTACTTCATGAACCCTCGTGTCGCCACGCATCTGAGCGGCCAGGAGCGTGACCAGGCCCAAGCCGAAGCCCCCCTGCTACGACTGATGGAAGGTGGAAAACCAGCATGAGCGACGATCCTGAGAGCCTGACCGTCATCCTCCTTCGGGAAATCCGTGATGAGTTGCGCGGGCTACGGCGCGAGGTCGAGGACGTGCGGACGCTGACCCTAGGCACGTTTGACCGGATGAAGCGACTGGAGCGACGTCTCGAAGAGACCCGCGACGATCTGGAAACCACCATCAAGGCGGAGATCATGGGCACCGGCCTACACTGGCGACGCGATCTGGAAGGGCGTCTTGATGCCTTGGAAGAAAGCATCAAACCCCCTCACGGACCGACTCACGGCTAGAGGTCCATCTCCAACCCGCGATCCTTCTCTTGCGCGACTTTCTCCATCACCGCCTTGGTGATCTCCGGCTGCTCGGCGAGCACCGCATCACGCCGCTCGATCTCCTGGGCTGACAGGCCGGGCGGATGGCTGAACCGGGCCTGCCCCCAACTCCACTCAACCTGCCCGGCACTCACGATCTCATGCACGTCCAGCATGTGATTGGCTTGCCGCTCGGCCTCATCCAGCCATTCCGGGCTATGTAGCGTCTCCCGCTCCGCCTCGATCTCCGCCACCTTGTCGCGTTCGAGGTCCTGCTGAGCCTTGATCGCCCGCTCCCTCTCCGCCAGCGTTTCCGGCGTCGCCTCTTTGGCCAAGTCTGCTCTGGCGTTGCGCGTCAAATAGCAGGCGTGATCGTGATTTTCCTTCGCCTTCTTCACTGCCGTTTCAGCATCCGCCAGCAGATCAGAACGCCAGATCTGCCTGTCGTGCAGCCATGCCCGGAATGGCGATTTCTCGCGAAGTTCCTTGAGGTTCTTGGCGGCCTCAGTGAACTCATCTTCCCGGACAGATTCCCAGTTTTCGGCTTTGATAAGCGCCTTTGTCGCTTTTTCCCGGCCCGTCACAGCGTATCCAAGCCAAGTCTGCATTTCCGCGCTCGTTTTTGTCGCTTCTCGCATCTGCCGATCCAGCTTCTGAAGCTCGGCCCGCCGCATTTGCTCGATGAACGGCTCGATCTGCCGTCGCCGCTCGGGCGAGATGGTCGGCTTGCTTGCCATCACCGGAACCGCCTCAGCAGCCTTCTGCACCTTCTCCCTCTCCGCTGCCCGCTGGGCGGCCTCGGCGGCCTTCTGCGCGGCTTCTGCGGCCACCCGCCGCTCCCGTTCCGCCTCAAGCTGGACAACCTCGCTGGCGGCCTCACGGGCTTCCAGACGGGCTTGAGCGACCTCAAAATGACGCTGGCTCCGTTCCTCTCGCATCGCGTCACGGTGACTGGCTCCACGCAACAGCTTGGCGCGGTGGCGCTCCATCACCCCGGCATCGTCAGACAGGCCCCGCACCCGCTCACGGGCTGCACGCCGCTCGATCGCCGTGGCGGCAGGGCCAAGATGAACACCTGGCGGCCTGATCCGGTCACGAGGATCATGCCCGCGTTCGGCGTCCTGCCGGGCAAAGCTGCGATGATCGACCCGATCCTGCGCCTGCGCCCGCTCTAGGGCGGCATTCACCTGCTTGGCCCATAGCTCCCGCAGCGCCTCGATCTCGGCGGCCGAGGTCTTGGGACTGTCCAGAACCCGCGTCTTGGCCCCCAGCCCGTTCTCGTTGGCCGCCCGCGTGGTGGTCAGGACGTGGGCGTGCCAGTTCCGCTGGTCGCCCTCGCGATGCGCCGCGTGTAGCGCCACGTCCGCCACCACCCCGAACCGCTCCACCACGGCTTGCGCAAACTGCCGGGCCAGCGCTTCCCGCTCGGGGGCGGAAAGCTCCGCCGGCAGGGCAAGCTCGTATTCCCGCGCCACCTTGGCGTCCTTCCGGGCTTCCGCGGCCTCCGCCCGGTTCCACAGACCGGACCGGTCAGAAGCCCATGCTTCGGCACCGGCAGGCGCGACGATGAACGACGACAGCACGCCACGCTTGCGCGTGTAGTCGTGCGTCACACCGTCGCGCTCGTTGGTCAGGCGTTCACCGCTCCGATAGGCGGCAGCACCGACCGCGCTCCGCCCGGTCGAACGGCTGACCGCCTTCGCTGAGAGATGGTATGACGCCACGTGCCAACGACCGCCTTCTGTTGCCTGTCCGGCGAGGACCGCACGCATTGCCGCAGGCAATGCTAAAGTGCGCACTTCCTCACTTGCTCGGAAGTGTCTCACCCATCGACCAACATCGTCAACCCCGCTACGCTGACACAAGGTTTCACGCCAAATGGAGATCAGAATGCGCCGAATTATTGCTGGATTTATCCTCGCAGCCAGCCTCTCAGGATGCTCACACGCACACTCAGTCGCATGGTTCAAAAAACATCCCCACGCGCTACAGGCCACCCTCAAGAAATGTTCTGCGATGCCAGCCAAAGAAGCGAAGAACAGCGGCAATTGCCAATCCGCCATTCAAGCCAATTCGGATAACTTCTGGGCTCCCACAAATTTGCCCACGAAGAGCAGCAAAGGAGTCGGTTACTGATGGCCGGTGATCTCGAAGCCAAGATTGAAGCTGCTCGCAA
>JAJZJJ010000452.1 GCA_021810175.1 Acidobacteriota bacterium
CAGGTGAGTGCGTCCTGTGTTGTAAGCTCCAGGCCGTCGTCAAATCGCACGGTGACGCTATCGACGGTGCCGCTCATGCTGGCCTCTGCAGGGTTGGGGCTTCGTGTTGCCCGATGGCTCGATACCAGCAGAGGCACTCGTCGATATCCTCGTGGGCAAGGCGGAGTTGCTGAATCGCCAAAACAGCCTGGGTGCGCAGGCGGATATCGCCGACGCGCTCCTCGGGGATCTGATCGGCCTCGCGGGCCAGCCTGCGGGAGTATGCGGCCAGTTCGGCCGCTGGAAATTCACACATTTTCGCACCTCGGTTCAAAGGTCAGAAGTTTTGAGTTATAAGTCACCGGAACGCTGCCAGTTACGCCGTGCCGCTGCTTCGCAATGACGATTTCGTCCTCGCCAGTGCGCCGCCGCTGGTCGTCAACGGGGCGATAGAGCAGGAGAACGTTATGCGCGTCTTGCTCAATCTCGCCCGACTCACGAAGAGAGAACAACGTCGGGCGTGCGTTCACGCTCCCATCCCGCGGCCGTGAGAGCTGCGAGCTGGTGACAACCGCGGCGCCTGTCGTTTTCGCCAACTCGCGGAGGGCTGCGGAAATTGCGCCGATTGCCAGTCGCCGCTCCTGATTGCCCGTTTTGACAATCTGCAGGAAGTCAACGAACACGGCCTTCACGCCGGCTTTCTTGATCCACAATTTCGCCAGCGCAGAGATGGTGCTGGCATCCAAGCTGGACTCGTCACAGATGTGCAAGGGCAGATTCGATAACGGCTCCAGCGCATCGGTTGCCGTCTGCCATTCGGTCGCGTTCATCATGCGCGGATCGCGCAGCTTAGCAAATGCCGTGCGTGTCTCGACGGCGATGAGGCGTCGGGCGAGTTCTCCCGATCTCATCTCCAGCGAGAGGACGAGGGCCGGGTGGCCGGTTTTGGCCGCTTCCCTCGCCATCTGCATTAGTAACGTTGTTTTGCCGTCGCCGGGATAGCCGCCGATGACCGTGTATTCTCCGCCCCGCAGGCCGGTGAGGGCGGTATCGAGATTCGCAATCCCGGTGGGAATACCGAGCAGCCGATTCTCGGTTTTGCGTTCCCGCGTGAGCGCGTCAAACTCGCCTTTAACGATGCTCGCGAGCGGCTTCACTTTATCCGCTTCAATGCCGCCCTCAGTGAGCGCCAGAGCGGCCTCCAGACGGCGGCGGAGGTCGGCGCAGTCGGAGGATTCCGCCAGTTCCTGGACAGCTTCCAACTCGGTGACGAGGAGCCGCTTCGCCCAGGCATCGCGGAGGACGGCCGCGTGCTTCGGAACGTCGCAGTGCCGAACCAGCCGCTCGGTCAGAGAGTTCACGCTGGCGATGCTGATGACGCCGGTAAGCTGGCGTTTCACCAGTTCGTTGCATACGCCCTCAATGTCGAAGACTCCGCGCTGCTCGTAGAGGTCCGCCATAAGGGCAAACAAGGTGCGATGGGCAGCGGCGGAGAAATACTCGCGGCGGACAGAGGTGAAAATTTCCGGTCGGTACTTTTCCACGTCCAGTAGGACGCCCAGCAGGTACTTCTCGGTTTCGGGCCACGCCATTCCGTTAGGCATTCGCGCCGCCTCCGAGTTCTGCAAGCTGGTCGAGTGCGCTAACGATGGCCGCAGGCTTGCGGGCCGGTTCGCTTCTCCCGAACTTCTGGGCGTTGCGGAGCCAGTTGCGGAAAGTTGAATCCCAGTCGAGCTTCACGCCGTCCTTCCCCGGCTTCGCCCGCCAGAAGTCCATGAACCGGCCGATTTCGGCATCCGGAGAGGGGAGCCCTTCACGCCTGGCGAACTGCCGGTGTTCTTCCGTCACTCTGAAGTCCTCGGGAACGCGGCAGCCGCGCTTGGTTGGCGGAGCCGAAGGCGACGTTAAAGCAGGCTCAGGCTCAGGTACAGGCTCAGGTACAGGCTTCGTTACAAAGTCTGAATCCGTCTGAGTATCCCCTGTCTGGGTGGTCAGACTGTCTGACGCAACCCTGAGGCGGTCTGGAAAAGCGGCGTTGAAACGCTCGCGCTCGGGCTTATTCAGGCGGCCAGTCCTGGGCAGACTTCCACACGCGAACCGCAGGCATTTGCGGGCCAACTCGGTATGCACGGTGTCGTCCGCATTTGCGCTCCAATCGTGAACGATAAGGCGGTGGGATTCGTCAATATCAATCCAGGCGGACTCCACGAATGCGCGGATTAGGGCGCCGGGCTCGCCGGGCCACTCAATCCAATCCTCAATCTCGGCGTCGGAGTACTTCCCGACGTTGCCGGCCGGCGTGAACCGTGCGGTGAAATGCCAAAGAGACTCAAGGCAGCCGAGGGCGTATGCCTTGGGCAATCCCGTAAGCCGTTTGAATCGTGCGAATTTTGGGTGTTCTGGAACGGCACGGAGAGCCATCAGCGGCGCCTCCGAGCGGCTTCGGCGCGCTCCCGATGAATGTGCGCAACCACCTGGCCAGCGAGGCCGCGGCATGGTGGGCTGGACTCCGCTCCGCGGGTGGGACACCGGGCAGCTTTGCGGCCCCTCATAGTGCACCCACTCGCGTCGAGATTTCGACAACTAACCGTGGCGCTGAGAGGTGGCCTTCCAGTCGCTCACGCTGGCGCTCGCTCACGCGCCGAACCTTGGCGACAGCCTCCATATCCGAAACCGTCAAAGCCGCTGCGGATGGGGCCGATCCGGATGGCTCAGGAGCAGAACGCAGGCGATAGACAACCTTTTGGTCTCTTGGGCGCGAGGTTCGGAAGGCCCGCCCTTCGCGCTCCAAGCGGGAGGCCTCTTCATGGCTTAGCCAGCGACAGTGTGAGCCGTCCTGGTTGCGGAGGGAAACATTCTGTTTTCTCATGGTGTACTTTCCTGATGTTTTTCAGACATGACGCCGCCGGCTTACTGCATCCCGGGGGCTTTCGCTTCCCAGGCTCCCCGAAGGGAGGTTGCGGCCCGTAGGCGGCAGTAGATTGTTGGCGCCCTACGCCGTGCGCTGGCGCGCCGGCTGGAAACCCTCTTCGATCAGGCGGTCAATTTCCGCCTGCGGAACGCGAACTGAGCGCCCCAAACGCACCACGCCGACGCGGCCCTCCGCGATCCAGTTCCACGCCGTCTTTACGCTCACGTTCCAAGCTTCTGCTGCGACTTGCACCCGTTGTAATTTTCCCATCTGTATCCCCTCGAACCTTGCGAATTGGTTTACTTTCTGCCTTACGTGTAAAAGCATCCCACGGATACCCCCAAAACCCTAGACTTATCGCGTCATTCCCGGTAGTGTAAATAATCATGTTTCCTACTACCGCGATCACGGGGCAGGCGAAGAGCAAACGGTTGGCGGAAATGCTCCGCTACCTGAACGCCGCTAAGCGCGGCGAGGCCGTGCCGGGGATGAGCAGCCGGGCTCTGGATCGATTGGCGGCTTACTTCGATTCGTGGATGGAATGCGCTCCCAATGCGATGGCGTGGAGAGGTCGATTTCCGGAGCATTGGCAGGCTATCGGCGAGGCTCTGGATTCGACGAAACTGGCCCTCTACGCGGCAGTTGATGGTGTCATTCCCGCATGGGATACGCGGCCCGGCGTCACCGTGTCGAAGAACGCCGACCTGTGGCGCGCAGATAAGCTCTTTGCTGACTTCCTCGCCTTCTTCAACGACAGCATCTCCATCTGTAAGCGCGAGGCCTGCGGAAGCTACTTCGAGCGAACCGCGCAGAGAACCACCTACTGTAGTGAGCGATGCGCGAATACTGCCACGTCACTTGTGGCGAAGCGGGCCGCGCGCCATATCA
>JAJZJJ010000453.1 GCA_021810175.1 Acidobacteriota bacterium
GCCGCGCTTACTTCTTGACAGCCTCGGCCTTGGCATACTTCCGGCGGAAGCGCTCCACGCGGCCGGCCGTGTCAATCAACTTTTGCTTACCGGTAAAGAACGGATGGCAAGCCGAGCAGATTTCCACGTGAATATCGCCACGGTGCGTCGAGCGCGTCGGGAAGCTGTTGCCACAGGCGCACATAACCCGGATTTCGTTGTAGTTCGGATGAATTCCCTGCTTAGGCATAACGGTAAAAAGGACCTTTCCTGCAATTCTTTCATTTTACCGGGGATAACCCGTCGGGGCAACCTTTCGGCAGCCGCGGGAAGGCGCGGAAATCCCCGTCGCTGGCAGATTCCCCTGCACGCAGACGAAACCGTGCCCCTGACGGGCCGCAACCACGCTCAACGTGAATGCTGGGACTGCAACACGCGATGATCACGGTGCCGATGTTTGAAGTCCAGGCTAATTTCAGGCTTTGTCTGCGACCCCTTAATCTTGATCGGCAGCTGCATGCCCACTCCCGGCTTTTTTAGAAACGGATCAGCCACTTTCAACACCAGGCTTTTCCAGCCTGTCGTCATTTGCGATGCCATGGCTTGCGTGCGCACCTCGCCATGCAGGTCCAGCGTCTTGTGATCGAGCGAGTACGTCCCGGCAAGCCCGATGATCGCGCCCGGCAGCCTGTACTCCAGGCGACGCAGCAACAGTTGAGCATTGGCGAGAACAAAATAACCCCTGATCTGAGACGTCACCCTGGGTGAATCCGTAGTCTTGCCATCCTCCTGCGCCTTGTGCAGTTCCTTGGCCTTTTCCGGCTTTCCCTGTGCCCGCAGACTCAGCTGGTCCACATCGGTCTGAATTTTCCTGCTGCTGAATTTTGCATTCACGATGTCGAAGTCGCCTTTCAGGTGCAGCCTGTCCATCACTGCAGCCTTCCCGGGCGGCAGGTAGAACAGCACGTGCATCTTCACGGCTCCGTTCATCAGCGGCGGCTCGGCCTTGACTGCCACGGCGAGAAAATCCTGGATCCGCGCCTTGTCCACCGTTACCTTCAATTGGATCTCATGCCCATACCCGTTCCTGCCGCGTACCACTTCGCCACGCGCCACGATCTGCGAGCCGTGCAGCGTGGCATTCACCGGTTGCAGATAAGTATTCCCAGTCGTCCCATCCACAATGGCGTGAAAGCGTGTATTCAGGGGCATCGGATGGTTCACCCCCGCAATCTGAAAGTCCGGCGTCCGCGTCTGGCCATCCACCACTATGTGGTTGAGCCGCCCTGAAAACTCCCCTGTGGATGAAAGCACTCCACCTATTCCAGCAATGGTGCTCAAATCCGCATGCGCAAAGTGGTAGTGCCCTGTCACCGGTGTTTCGCCGGGCGAGGCGCCGTTAAACGGGCCAAATCTGCCTGCGGTCTGAATCTCGCCGATTGGCTTTGGGTTGGTCAGCGTCGCCGTAAAGCGCATCGGCTCATCCGGGCCGATGCGATCGAGCCGCAAGCGCGCTATGGAAAAAATCAGCGGTGACTTCCCCGGCTTTGACGTCTCCAGCGTCAACTCGGCACGATCGACATCGAGCCGCTCCACAACGATGGCCATTGCCTGCTGGCGGAGCCGCCCAGTCAGCGGGGGGAGGGCCCTGCGCTGCCCTTTGGGCGGTAGATTCAGGCTCAGGTTGCTGATGCGCACCTCCCGCACCAGCATCGGCGCGCGAAACAGGTCGCTCCAGCCCGTATGAAATGAGAACCGATCGGCAGCGATAAGCGGAACCGTCTGCGGCCGCCCGAGCGGAAAAATCTTCAGCCCGTTGCCCTCGACCTCAAGTCCTCGAAAGACGGAAACATGGAGGCCGGTGAGTTCCACGCGGCTATGGAACCGCGCCTCCAGCGTGTTCACCACGCGTGCCCTCAGCAACGGTTCCGCGTGATGCACCGCCCAATACGCGGCGCCGAGGCTCGCAAGTACCAGCACAACAAGGGCAATCGCCGCGCGACAAGCCCATCCGCATTTGCAGCGCTTCCCGCTCTCCGTCGCCTGCCTCGCGTTGACTTTCCGGCCCATGCGAGATCGCCTTTCCGGCGGGCCCCATGCGGTCTCAGGCGTGATTCGCCCTGGCTCACCCTTGCTGACTATGTGATGCCCAACTGCGACCAGGCAGAAATATCCCGCCGATTACTTGCCCGCCCCCTTGACATCACCGCCAGATCAGGTAAAACGGGACGGGCTGAAAATGCAGGCTACCGTGAGCGGCCTGCAAAAAATCAACGGAATGTAGAGGATTTCCTTCCGGTGTATCCCGAAGCCACGACACTCCGGGCGGCTTTTCTCTCCAGAAAAGGCGCTCCCTGCAACTGAAAAAGGGATAAGACAGAAGGAAATTCGCTCTGCACACCAGCATGCCGCACGCCGCGCCAGATTCGGAACCCATCGTCTACCGCCAGAAGATCGTCGTCGGCCTGGGCGAACTGCTTTGGGACCGCGTTCGCCACCAAAGCCGGCTGGGCGGCGCGCCCGCCAACTTTTGCGTGATGGCCGCGCGGCTGGGCGATCACGGCATCCTCGCCAGCCGCCTGGGCGTGGACGAGGAAGGCAAGCGCGCGCTCGACGTGCTGGCCGGGCTGCCGCTGGACCTCAACTACCTGCAGACCGACGCCGAGCACCTCACCGGCCAGGCCCGTGTCGTCTTTGACCACCAGCACGAGCCGCGCTACGAATTTCTCTCCCCGGCCGCATGGGATTTCCTCGACTTCAGCCCCCTCTGGCGTGAACTGGCCGAAAGTGCTGACGCCGTCTGCTTCGGCACGCTGGCGCAGCGCAGCCCGCGCTCCCGCAAAACCATCCACGCGTTTCTCGCCGCCACGCGGCCCGACTGCCTGCGCGTCTTTGACGTGAACCTGCGCCAGTCGGCCATCGACCCCGCCATCCTGCGCGACTCGCTTGCTGTCGCAACGCTGGTCAAACTCAATGAGGAAGAGGCTCTGCGCATGGTGGAGCTGCCACACACTCCGGCGCCCCGCAGCACGGCACGCTCCGGATCAGAAAAGATGACGCTGCCGCAGATCGCCCATCGCCTGCTGCGCGAATTCCCTTCCCTGAAGATGGTCTGCATCACGCTGGGCGGCGCGGGCAGCCTGCTCGTCAACCGGCATACCTCGCATCACCACCATGGAATTGCCGGGGCTGTCGTCGACACCGTCGGAGCGGGCGACGCCTTCACCGGCGCGCTCGTCCACTATTACCTCGATGGAGCCCCGCTCGCCGTGCTCAACGAAGCCGGCAACCGCTGGGGCGCATGGGTCGCCTCGCAGCGCGGGGCCATTCCCCCACTCGATGCCGAAACGCTCGCCAAAAACGCCAGCGCCATTGCAGATGCGGCAAAATAACTCAGTCCTGGTAGCGAATCAACGGCGGTAAAACCCTGTCAAGCTCAGGATTTTTCCCTGTTCTTCTTTGCATGCCCTTCCACCTTGGCAACGGTGATGGACTCGCCTCCAATGCCCCAGTCTCCATCTTTGACTTCCTCCACGGTGATAAAGGTGACGTCCCGCAGCCCGGGATACACCTCTTCCATCGCATCGGTCAGCTTCGCTATCAGCTTGCGCTTCTGCTCGGCATGAAATACTCCCTCAACCAGCTTTACGTGGATGATCGGCATGGTTTCGTCCTCCCTGCCTGCTCTCACAATCCGCCTCTTCGATGCCCGCGGCAAGTCGTCCGTCCCCGCCCGATAAAATAGGCTTATGCTGCAACTCGCCGACGCCGGCAAACGATTCGGCCCCAAATT
>JAJZJJ010000454.1 GCA_021810175.1 Acidobacteriota bacterium
TTCCGATCACCACCCTGCACGCCTTTGGCGACGAGATCGTCCTGACGGCCTTTCTGATCTTTGGCATCTTCGCCATCACCGAGCAGTACAACGAGATGGCTCCGGGGCCAAACTTCGGGGCTCTGATCATCGGGTTTCTGGTGGCGATGATCGGCGCATCGATGGGCTATCTGGAGTCGTGGGCCATCAACCCCGCGCGCGACCTGGGCCCGCGCTTGTTCTGCTTCTGGACCGGATGGGGCAGCGCCGCCTTCCCCTCGCCGGGGCACTACTGGTGGGTTCCCATTGCCGGCCCGCTGATCGGCGGAGCCCTGGGCGGGGCCGCTTACCAACTGCTCATCCACCCATTCCTGCCGGCGCGGAAACGGGCGCTGGCGAATACCGAAACGGTCGCAGTTCCGGAGTAACGCCTGCCCATCTACTTGCGCAGGCGCGAGATGACGTAGAACACCAGCGAGAGCACCACGCTGACGACAATGCACGTCGCCAGCGGAAAGTAGACCGTGGTGTGTTTGCCGCGGAAGGTGAAGTCCCCCGGCAGCCGTCCGAGCGGAATTCCGGCTCTGCCGAGCAGCAGAATGGCGGCGCCCACGACGGCGATCAGCAGGCCAAGGCCGATGAGAAGGCGGCCGAGATCGTTCATGGTTCCAGTGTAGCCGGGGCGCTCTGGTAAGATTCGCCCAAAGCCCGATGACGGAGAAGGATGCAGCGGTGGAGACAGAGGGCGCAATTTTGCCGCGGACTGCGGAGCGCAAAGCAACGGATGGCGGCCAGCCAGCGGTCAGCGCGGTCCGGCGGACGCGAGAGTCGATATGGCTGGTCTTTGGCGCGGCCAGCGCCGTGCTGCTGGTCATCGCTCTGCTGAAGGCTGCGGCTTTTGGCGGCAATGCGCCCGGCCACCTGCGGGTCTTCGGCTCGTTCTGGGCTTCGGGATGGGCCGCGGCTCACGGGCAGAACCCGTTTGGCGTCTATCCGCTCACGTGGGCCTTCCACGATCCGCACCACGCGGGCCTTATTGTGGACCGCAACCTGAACCCGCCGTCGATGCTGCCCTTCTTTCAGGCCCTCGCCTGGCTTAGCCCGGACACGGCCGCGCGGGTGTGGACGATGGCATCCGCCCTGCTCTGGATCGGCAGCGGCGGCCTGCTCGTCTGGGCGTATCGCGACCGCATCCAGCACCGCCAAATTATCTGGTTCCTGCTGGCTCAGGCGGTTTTCAACACCCTGTGGCTGGGCCAGAATTACGCGCTGTTTGTGGCGCTGGCGGTGGGCGCATGGCTGCTGCTCGAGCGCGACCGCACCCTGCCGGCGGGGATCTGCCTGGGGCTGCTGGCCGCGACCAAGCCGAATTATGGCCTGTGGATACTGCTCCTGTTCTTCTGCGGCCGGCGAAAGGCGGCCATGGTGGCGGCGGCGACGGCGGCGGTCTTCTGTCTGCTGCCGGTGGCGCTCTACGGGCCGGGTATTTATCTCGAATGGATGCGCACAGTAGCCGCCGACCCGCACTGGTTCCTGCCCAATGACATCTCGGTCGCGGGGGTTTTGTCGCGCTTCGGCCATCATCTGCTGGGCGTGGCGCTGGCGGCGCTGCTGCTCGCCGGCACCTGCGCCTTTGTCGTCTGGAAGCGCCCCTCGCTGCGGAATACCAGCGGAATCGCGCTGAGCGTGGGAATCCTGGCCTCGCCGCTGGCCTGGTACCACTACGCGATGCTGCTGGCCGGTCCTCTTCTGAGCGAGCGATGGGGCATTCTGCTGAGCCTGGCGCTGCTGGTCTTCATGCTGCACGTGCCCGGCCTGGCTTACTTCGGAGTGGTCTGCTTCGTGGCAGCGTATTTCTTCCGCCGCGCCGCGGTGGAGCGCCCGGCTCCCGCGGCTTAGGCGGCGTCCTTCTTCGGAGCGAATTCGCTCCGGTGCCGCGAATAGAAGAAGTAGATGACCAGGCCAATCGCCAGCCAGATAAAGAAGGAGATCCAGGTGAGGATTTCCAGGCCCATCATCAGCAGAACGCAAAAGATGATGCTCAGCACCGGAAACAGCGGCCCGAACGGCGTGCGAAAGCCCCGCGGCCGATCCGGCTCACGGTAGCGCAGCAGAATTACCGCGATCGACACCAGCACAAACGCGAAGAGCGTGCCAATGTTCGACAGGTTGGAGACCGTCCCGATGTCCAGCAGCCCGGCCGGGATTCCCACCACGAAGCCCGCGACCCATGTGGCCACAGTCGGGGTGCGGAAGATCGGATGGACCTTGCTGAAGGTCTCGGGCAGCAGGCGATCGCGCGACATGGCGAACCACACGCGCGCCTGCCCCAGCTGAAAGACGAGGATGGATGAGATCATCCCCAGCATCGCGCCGATCAGCACCACCAGTTCCACCCAGTGGAGCGGATGGCCGCTCGGCGTGAGCGCGAGCCGCCGCATGGCGTTCACCACGGGAGCGGCGTCGCCCATCAGCGACCGCCACGGCACCACTCCGCTCAGGACCAGGGCGACCGCGCTGTAGAGCACCGTGCAGGCGACCAGCGTCGCCAGAATGCCGATCGGCATATCCCGCTGCGGATTGCGGCATTCCTCGGCCGCCGTCGAGACCGAATCGAATCCGATGTAGGTGAAAAAGATGATGGACCCGCCGGAGAGCATGCCCGTCCACCCGTTCGGCATAAAGGGATGCCAGTAGTGCGGCTGAATGAACTGCCCAGCCGCGAAGATGAAGGTCAGGATAGCCGCCAGCTTGACCAGCACGAGGATGTTATTGGTCCGTGCCGACTCGCGAATCCCCCGTACCAGAACCACGGTAAGGATCATGACAATGAGGAACGCGGGGATATTGAATCCGAAGTGCCAGCCGGGCGCGATAATCGTCTTGCCCGAAAAGTCCTGCAATCCCGTCGGCAGGTAGGCCGGCGAGATCCATCGCAGAGACGGATGAACGCCGAACCATTGCAGAAACGCCTCGGTATGCGCCGCAAACCCCACACTGACGCTCATGTTGGAAAAGGCGTATTCGAGGATCAGGTCCCAGCCGATGATCCAGGCGACCAGCTCGCCCATGGTGGCGTAGGTGTAAGTGTAGGCCGAGCCCGCAATGGGGATCATCGAAGCCAGTTCGGCATAGCAGAGGCCCGTAAAAACGCAGACGATGGCTACCAGAACCAGCGAAACCGCCAGCGCCGGACCCGCTCCCGGACGTCCGGCCATGGCCGTATGCGTGATCAGGTAGTGCAGCAGTGGAGTGTTCGTGATCTCCGGGCTGGAGAACTTCTGCCCAGCCATCGCGGTGCCGATAACCGTGAAGATGCCCGAGCCGATGACCGCGCCGATGCCCAGCGAAGTGAGCGACACGGGCCCGAGAGTCTTCTTCAGGCGATGTTCGGGGTGCTCGGAATCGCTGATGAGCTTGTCGATCGACTTGCGAGCGAAAAGCTGCGACCGGGGCTGGGACCCCTTAGGCCGGGATGTTTCCACAGGGTGATCCGGCAACGACGTCTCCACAAGTGCTGGGAATGGAGAGAGTGTAAACGTTCAGCGGGGCCGGCGAAAGGAGATTCGCCAGCCCCGGGATTACTGGGAGTGCGACCGCGGAGGTTAGCGCTTGCTCTGACCGCGTACCAGCTTCCGGACCTTCTTCTTGTTGGAACCCCGCGGGGTCGTGCGTTTCGCCTTCGGAGCCGCCTTTTTGCGGGCTGTCCGCTTGATCGCCTTGCGCTCTGCTTTATCTTCGACTGATTTCGTGTTTGCCATGAGAATCCTTTTCCGGAGTGGATGTGCCCTT
>JAJZJJ010000455.1 GCA_021810175.1 Acidobacteriota bacterium
TGGATCACTTCCGGCGGTCGAAGCAGCAGCGAGTGACGTCGTCGATGGATGAGGGCTGGAACGAGAGCGACGAGCAGCCACTGACGGAACGTCTGTCACAGGGCGGTCCGAATCAGCACGACCGGGCGGTACAGAAAGAACTGGAACAGATGGTGCAAGCGGCGCTGGTGAAGATTTCTCCGGAGCTGCGCGAGGCGGTGATCCTTCGCGATTTGCATGATATGGATTACAAAGAGATTGCACAGGTTCTACGCGTCCCTGAAGGAACTGTGAAAAGCCGTATCAGCCGTGGGCGCGCGGAACTTGCGCGCGTGTTGCAGCGTAATAAGGGACAGGTGGTTTAGCGATGGCGGACAAGCATCCATTTGAGAACAAAACGGTGGACGGCATTCGCTGCGAGGAATGGGAGGCGTGGCTGTCCGAGAGCCTGGACGGCGAGCTTCCTGAGAAGGCGCGAGCAGCGTTTGAGGGGCATGGGAAATCGTGCCCGTCGTGCAGCGAGCTGCTGGCGCATGCCGCGCAGGGCCGGGAATGGATGAGGTATCTGCAGGAGGAGCCGCATGTGCCGCCTGCGCTGGTGGGCAAGATTCTGGATCAGACCACGGGAGCAGGTGGAGTGGCAGTGCTGGCGGGGGCGGTTCCGGTGGCGTCAGGGCCGGCGGTGTGGCAGTTGTCGATGCGGCGGAGCTTCCAGGAGACGCGGCTTCTGATGACGCTGGCGATGGCGTTCTTTTCGATCACGCTGACGTTGAATCTGATCGGGTTTCGTCCGGGAAACGTGAAGCTGCAGGATCTGTCGCTGTCGTCCCTGGAGAATGCGGCGGTGAGGAGTTTTTACGGCACCAAGCAGAAGGTGGTGTACACGTACGAGAATCTTCGATTCCTGTACGAGATGGATTCGCAGCTGCGAGAGATCAGGCAGCATGCGTTGCCGCAGAAGGCCACGAAGAAGGGCGCGAGCGGCGGAGCAAAGTTGGGCGAGCCGCCGGTACTGACTGGCTCTCAGTGGGCGGCGAATCATACGGTGCAGCCGGGCGAGGAAGTCGCTCGGGCTGACGATGGGAAGGTAGTTGTGAACGGGCCAAGGCAGGAAGACAGAAAACAACAGAAGGCGGAAAGGAGCAGGGCATGAACTGCACGAATCATCCCGATCGACCTGTAGCTTCCTACTGCCAGAATTGCGGCAAGGCGCTATGCACGGAGTGCGTCCGGCCGGTTTCCAGCAGCGTTTATTGCGAACAGTGCCTGGCCGAACGGCTGGGTCAGGGGCCAGCGTTGGCTGGCGTGGCAGGCAGCGCGGTGCCGATGGTGCCGTCCGCACCGAATCCGGCGCTGGCGACCGTGCTGGGATTTATTCCCGGCGTGGGCGCGATGTACAACGGCCAATATGTGAAGGCGATTGTGCATGTGCTGGTGTTTGTGGCGCTGGTGGGCATGGCGAACGCCCATGGCATCTTCGGATTTTTCATTGCGGCCTGGGTGATCTACCAGGTGTTTGACGCTCACCATACGGCGCGGGCGCGGCGATTCGGGATGCCTTTGCCGGATCCGTTTGGGCTGAATGATCTGGGCAACCGTATCGGGATGCCGAACTCGCAAGCGTATATCCCCCCGATCGATCCGATGACGGGGCAGCCAGTTGCGGGTGGGGTTCCGCCGACGAGCATGGGTGCGAATCCTGCCACCGGTGCGGGATTCCAGCCGGGAGCGGTGCCAGGTGCGGCAGGCTTTGCGCCCGTCAGCGGACAGGTGCCCGGGGAAGTGCCACCATACGGAGCTTATCCGCCGTATGTGCCGGTAGACGCCGCGGGGAATCCGATGCCGCCGCCGGATCTGCGGAGGGCGCGGCGGGAGCCGATCGGGGCGATAGTGCTGATCGGACTTGGGATGCTGTTTCTGTTCAATTCGCTGGGCATTTTCCGATTTAACTGGGTGGGACGCGGCTGGCCGCTGATTATTATCGGCATCGGCGTGTGGCTGCTGATTCAGCGGACGCGGGGGATAAAAGGACAGGCAGGAGGCCGGCAATGAACCAGTATCTGTTACTACGACGTTTGCGGGGTCCGTTGATCCTGGTAACGATTGGGGTCATGGCGCTGCTGGACCAGTACGGAGTGCTTTCGTTTGGCCGAAGCTGGCCGCTGATCCTGATTGTGATTGGAATTCTGATGCTGGCGGAACGTGTGGTGCTGGCACAGATGCCTCCACCGCCGCCGGGAGGGTTTTATCCGGACGGGTGCATGCCGATGCCACCTGCCGCTCCGACGCAACCCGTGGCGGGGCAGACGGGCAGCCCATTTGCGGGGCAGTCGCAGGAAGAGAGGAAATACTAAGCCATGGGCACGAATCCTCCGTACGATCCTCGTTCTGCGGCGCGTCAGGCAAGGGACTACGCAAAGGCGCAGCGTGCCTACTGGCGTTATTATCGCGGGTCGTGCCGGCGGTCGATGGTGCGGCCGATCGTGCTGATATTGATTGGCGTTGTGGCGCTGCTGGTGGAGACGGGGCGGATTCCGGCGGGCGTTTTCTGGAACTGGTATGGACACTGGTGGCCGGTGCTGCTGATCGGACTGGGCGTGCTGCTGCTGCTGGAGTACCTGATTGACCGGCAGAATCCATATGCAGGGCGCGGCGCCGGCGGGCTGGTATGGCTCGTGATACTCCTGATTGTGATTGGCGGGAGCGTGCATGGGGCGCAGAACTGGGGCTGGTTTGGTCCAGACACGAACAACTTCTGGAACATGATGGGCCCACAGTACGACCACACGGTGCAGATGGACCAGGCTCTGAGTGTGCCGAGCGGTGTCACGCCGATCGTAAATATCGATGATCCACGGGGCGATGTGATGGTGACGGCGTCGACGGATGGAATGATTCACCTGCGTGGGCACCAGGTGGCGCACACCTCATCACAGGACCACGCGAACCGCGCGTTTAAAGAGACGAAGCCGCGGATTGATCCGACGAGTTCGGGCGCGAATATCGTGGTTCCCGCAAAGGACAACACGAGCGTGGATCTGACGCTGGAGCTGCCGGTGGCGGCGGGAGCCGTGATCAAGAGCGGTCACGGCGATGTGACCGTGGAGGGCCTGAACGGCAGCGTGGACGTGACGGCAAGGCATGGCGATGTGAGGTTGGATGACCTGGGCGCCAATGTGCACGCGAAGATGCAGAATGGTGACTTTTCCGCGCATGATGTGAAGGGGCAGGCGCTGGTGGAAGGCGCGGGCGGTGATGTGACGCTGTCGAAGATCGGCAGTGATGCTTCGATTCGTGGGGAGTTTACGGGCGACGTGCATCTGGAGAAGGTGAACGGAGCGGTGACGTTCCAGTCGAGCCGCACACAGATTACGGTGCCGCACCTGGTGGGTGAATTGACGCTCGACTCGGGCGACCTTGGGATGGATCGGGCGAGCGGCCCGGTTGTGATCAAGGCACGAGCCAAGAACATGGACCTGAGCGCGATTGCCGGCGATTTGCAGGTGACGGACAGCGATGGCGACGTGAATGTGTCGACAGGGCTGCCGCTGGGCGCGATCAAGATTGAGAACCGGACGGGCAGTGTGCGGCTACAGGTTCCGGAGAATGCCAGCTTCCAGATCACGGCGAGCACGAGCAGCGATGAGAGGCTGAATTCGGATTTTCCGCTGACAGCTTCCACGTCAGGCGGAACGAAGATGCTGAAGGGGCAGGTTGGCAGCGGTGGTCCGAAGATTGAATTAACGACGACTCACGGCAGCGTGGAGATCAGCAAGGGG
>JAJZJJ010000456.1 GCA_021810175.1 Acidobacteriota bacterium
GTCGAAGTCGAGAGGTTCGCGGCGCAGCAGCAGACGGCCGGTGGGATGGGCGAGGATGCGCAGGTAAGGATTTTCCATGGCGCGGAGGATGCGGTCGGTCATCTGCTTGCGGGGCTGGTTGAAGAGTGTATGCACGGCGCCGATGACGATGTCCATTTCGGCGAGGACGTCGTCGGGGAGGTCGAGTTCGCCGCCGGCGAGGATGTCGACTTCGATGCCGGTGAAGACGCGGATGCGGCCTTCCATTTCCTCGTCGACCTTGCGGATGCGCTTGAGGTGGGCGCGGGCGCGGCGTGCGTCGAGGCCGTTGGTCATGGCGAGATTTTTGGAGTGGTCGGTGATGGCCATGTACTGATAGCCGCGCGCGAGGGCGGCTTCGGCCATTTCGCGGATGGAGCAGCGGCCGTCGGTGGCGGTGGTGTGGGCGTGGACGTCGCCGTGAATGTCCTTGAGTTCGATGAGGTGGGGCAGGGTGTGCTTTGCGGCGGCTTCAATTTCGCCGAGGTTTTCGCGCAGGTGCGGGGGAATCCAGTCGAGGCCGAGCGCGGAGTAGATTTCCTCCTCGGTTCTGGCGGCGACTACGGAGCCGTCCTTGACGCGGGCGAGCGCGTATTCGCTGAGGGTGTAGCCCTTTTTGAGAGCGCGCTGGCGGAGGGTGACGTTGTGCGATTTGGAGCCGGTGAAGTACTGGAGGGCGGCGCCGTAGGAGGATTCGGGCAACAGGCGCACGTCGACCTGAAGGTTGCTGCGGAGCCTGAAGCTGACCTTGTTCTGACCGTGGGCGAGGACACTGGCGATGGCCGGGTAGGCGGCGACGTATTTGGCGGTGGCGGCGGCGTTGTCTTCTTCCCAGGCGGGGCCGGAGATGAGAATGTCGAGGTCGCCGACGGTTTCGCGGCCGCGGCGCCAGGAGCCGGCGACAGTGATCTGCTTGAGGCCGTCGAGCCGGCGGAGGTATGCGGAGAAGGCTTCAGCTTCGGCGTCGGCTACGTTGAGCAGGAAGCGACCGGTGTGCTGGCGGTAGTCCTCGATGGCCTTCTTGAGGTTTTCGATGTGTTTGGGGCCGAAGCGGGGAAGGTTGTCGAGCTTGCCGGCCTTGATGGCGGTTTCGAGGTCCTGGACGGAGGCGATGTGGAGCGAGTCCCAGAGCAGGGCGATGGTTTTGGGACCCATGCCGGGGAGCTTGAGCAGTTCGAGAATGGTGGCGCCGTATTTTTCGAGGAGTTCCTTGCGCGGGGAAAAGGTGCCGGTGTCTTCCAGGGCCTCGATGTTGGAGGCCATGCTCTTGCCGATGGCGGGGATTTCCTGCAGTTGCCGGGCGTCGTGCGCGATGTCGCTGAGGGAGATGGTGGTGGACTGAATGGATTCGGCAGCGCGGCGATAGGAGCGGATGCGGAAGGAGTCGGCACCGTCAATTTCGAGCAGGTCGGCGGTTTCTTCGAGCAGTTGCGCTATCGAGCGGTTGTCCATCGCAGTTGATTAGAGCATGGAATGGGGCGGGGGTGATGCTTGGAGAGGCAGGTATTCGCGATTAACTATTAGCCTTTTGCCGCAGTGTGAAGGGAGTGCGAGGCGGTTACGGCAACGTCACCCGAAGAACAGGGATTCGACCAGAACGATGAGAGAAAGAATGAGCACCACGACGGAGGCGTCGAGGAGAAGGGTGAGCTTTGTGCGGGGATAAAGCTGCTTGTAACGCTTGCGCAGGTCCCGGCTCCGGCGCACGGAAGGGATGCGGTCGGCCTCGGGCAGGTTCTGGTTTACGCGTGCAGCCATGAAGCGGGAGACAACGACGGCAAGCAGGGCGGACCATGCGGCCAGAGCTGCGGCGAGGATCCACGGCGGAGATGCGAAAGAGGTTTGAGGCACGACAGTTTTAGTAGATATCGAAGACTGTTTCCGGGCAAAGTGGGCTGGGGATGCGTGGCTCGTCGAAGAGTTTTGAACGCACTCAAGCCAACGGCAGGCTTGTATCCACCCCGCGAACGAGAGCCTGTTCGTGGGGCCCCGGAAATGGGGCACCGCCGGTCAGATGAGCGGGGCGCCGGCGAGGCGTTCGAGGATGCGGAGGGGTGAGGTTTCCGGCTGGACGAGTGCCTGGGGTTCGACGAGGAAGGTTTGCTCGATGGCGTACTGGCCGGCAAGGACGGCGTGCGGGACGGTGTCGGTGTAGACCATCCAACTGGAGCCGGCGGGGAACTGCCAGGGGTAACGCGCGGTGTGCGACTGGTACTGCTCGTTTTCCTTGAGGAAGTTGTGGAAGCGCATCATGAAGTCGTCATAGGGCGTGCGCTTGATGGAGGGGATGGCTTTGCCGAGGCCGAGGGCGCGGGCGAGAGACTTGCCGGCGCGGGTGGTCGTGGTGCCCGGATGGGGCGCGATCTGCGCAGGCGCGAACTGGCGGACGGTTTGGGCAAAGGGGTCGCTGACGACCCAGTCGCGGGTGCGGGTGGGGTGAACGTTGTTGAAGAAGCGCAGAATGCGCGCGCCGTGCGTGGGGCGCGTGGGGAAGGCGTCGGTGTGCAGAAGGTCATTGCGGCGGCGGAGGGGCAGGTCGCGGTTCTGCTCTTCGAGCGGGCGGAAGCTGGCGTAGTCGAGCCGCCACTGGGCGCGGTAGGGCGCGAGAAAGCCGGTGAGGAAGCTGACGACGTGCTGGGAATAGCCGCGCATGATGGCGTGGAGGCGTTCGACGTCAGCGGGGTTGGCGGATTTGGCGTCGAGGCCGCTGAGCTTGTCGATATTGGGCTTGTAGGCGATATTTTTGTGCAGGCTGCTGTCGGTCTGCTGCTGGCCGCGCAGAAAGGCGAGATCGTCGGCGGTGAAGGGAATGGGCGACTGCGGGAAGAAGAGGATGTCGCCGCTTTCCAGGCGGGCGCACCAGTTGCGGGCGTGTTCAGGGGTGGCGGGTTTGCCGTCTACAAGCTGGTCAAGAGAGATGGTGACGAGCGCCATGGGAAATTGTCTCCCCGGAGTGGGTTGCCGGACCGGATGGGCGATACGTGCAGAAGCCGGTCAGGAACTGCATAACATGCCCTAGAATACAAGAGATATGGACGAGTCCCACAGCCCGGCGGCGCAGGCGCCGGCATTGATTCCCGCATTGCAGGTGGCGCAGCAGGCGCAGGTGGTGCAGGCGCCCAACGGCATCTGCTACGCGACGTTTGGTGAAACGCAGCCGGGAGAAGACATCGAGCGGATTGTGCAGGCGGTTCCGGCAGGCATGGCCGGGGCGCTGAACCGGCGGGCGTACTATTTTGTTCCGCTGACGATTGCGGAGAACGACGAGGTTTCCGTTGCGGCGGAGTACACGACGGAGCTGGGCGACCGGGCGATCTGCCACAAGAACTTCCGGTTCGGGAGCGCGGAGTGCACCTTCATTTCCACGCGCATCATGCAGGACCGGTTTGCGCTGGCCTTTGAGTACTTCATCAACGTGGGGCACCACTTTGTGGAAGCGGTGGGCGTACCGGAGAGCTTTCACGAGCTGGTGTGGGGACAGGCGCAGTTATCGATGCGGGGCGAAACCAGCCACGACGCGTGGGAGTATCGGCAGCGGGCCGAGGCCGGCGACGAGAAAGCCAAGACACAGTACTTTGAGGCGGCGTTTGCCGACGTGCTGGCGGTGTACATGCTGGCGATGACGGTGGATTTCGACTACGTGGATTTGCGGGAGCGCGAGTATCCGCTGCTGACTGCGCCGGCGCTGGCTGATCGGCTGCGGCATGTGGCGGGGCTGTTTACGTCGAATGCGGGTTA
>JAJZJJ010000457.1 GCA_021810175.1 Acidobacteriota bacterium
GCCGGGGCTGGATGAAAATCTGGGCCGGGCGGCATTTTCCTCCTACCACTTTGGCGCGGCCATCGCCCCGCTGACGGATTACGTGAGCCTGCACCCAAATGATGAGACGATGCGGGCGGCGCTGGGCGTGAGCCTCTACATGACGAATGACTACGCCAGGGCCAAAGCTGCGCTGCAACCGGTAATGCAGAGCGGGAAGATAACGGACGAAGTTGCGTATATTTATGCCGAATGCCAACTGAAGACCGGGCAAACGGCGGAAGGCATTGCCGGGTTGAAGGCGCTGGCCGCGAAGCTGCCGCAGGAGGAGAATCCGCGGCTGGCGCTGGGCGAAGCGTATGCGGCGGAGGGTGACACCTCTCATGCCATCGAAGAGCTGCGGGTAGCGGAGAAGCTCAACGAGAAGGATCCGCAGGTGCATCTGGATCTTGCCAAGGCCTACGAAAAAGCCGGCCAGCAGCAGGCCGCAGCGCGGGAGACGCAGCAGTATCAATCACTCGCGGGCAAGAGTAGCGGCGGCAAGAAGTAGCAGGCCCTCGAGCATTTCCCCTATTCCTGTGAACCTTCTGAAATGAACCAAGCGCAGCTTTTCTTAACGGAAAAGCTGCGTTGAGATTCTCTCTTCGGTCGATACCAATAGGGCAAATGCTCTAATAGGCCTGCAAGGGCTCGATGGGCAGACGGACCTGGAAGCAGGTGGAGCCGGGTTCGGACTGTACGCTTACGGAGCCGCGATGGCGGCGCACGATGCGCTGGACGGTGTCGAGGCCGAGGCCAAGGCCCTCGCCGGGCGGCTTGGTGGTGAAGAATGGCTCGAAGATGCGGTCCTGAATGGCGGCGGGAATGCCGGGGCCGTCGTCCCATATCTCAATGACGAGCATCTCTCCGGCCTGTCTGACGCTGAGGACGATTTGCCCCTTGCCTTCGGTAGCGTCGAGGGCGTTTTCCAGGATAGCGGTCCAGACCTGATTGAGCTCGCTGCCGTATGCCGAGATACGGGGCAGGTCGGGCGCGTAGCGGCGCTCGATGCAGGTGTCGCCGAGGCGCGATTGCAGCATGGTGAGGGTGGTCTCGAGCGACTGCGGCACATCGACATCCTGAATGGGCGCCTGATCCAAATAGGAGTAGTCCTTGATGGCGGCGATGATTTCGAAGATGCGCGCGGTGGAGTCGAGCATGGCCTGGGCCATGCGCTCGGTGCGTAGCGAGGAAGCAAACTGGCCGAGCAGGACGGCGAGCGGGGCATCCTGCATGAGCTGATTCAACTCGTCGAGGTCGGCAGGGGTGACGCCTGCCTCATCGAGATCGGGCGCTATTTGCCAGGGCTGGTCAACGCTGTGCGAACGGAGCCATTGGGTGATGGCCTCTTCACTGGAGGTCCGACGCGGGATACCGTTGGCCGGGGCGCGGAGACGGATCTTGTCCTGCCAGGAGTGGAGCGCGGTGAGTTGTGGCTCGGCCAGGCACAGGCCGCCGAGGTCAAACTTGTGGCGGCCGTAGACGCGGAGTTCACTGAGCAGCCCGGCGGCGGAGCGCTGCGCCGCCGAGGCCGGGTTATTGAGCTCGTGCGCGAGATTGCCGGCGAGTTTGCCGAGGGCATTCAGCTTTTCCGATTGCTGTTCGAGGCGGGTGACCTCGCGGGCGCGATCAAGCAGCACGGAGACGGAACGCTGCACCATGGAGGGTACGGCGCGGAGCATTTCCGGGAAGATTTCGACCGGGTATTGCAGCGCCCAGACTTCAGCGGTGGCCTGGCCCCGGCCGCCATAGGTTTTCATGCGGGAAAACGGGAGCAGGCCGGTGATTTGCCCGGCGCGGCCAATGAAGATCGGGATGGGGCCGCTGCGCTCGCGATAGACCTGGATTTCCCCGTGCAGCAGGATGGTCATGTCGCGAGCCTGCTCGCCGCCGTGAAACAGAGTGGCTCCGGCAGGCGCACAGCGCTCGATGCCGTATTCGGCGAGCCAGCGATACTCCTCCAACGACATGCCCTGCAGGGGCGCGACACGTTTGAGCGCCTCAATCCTTTCCGGGATTGGGGTGGGGTGTTCGGGAGCGAAGGCAAGCATGTTCACGGGAGAGGCCTATAAGGGGGATGGTAAACGAAGGGCTGTGGAAGCGAAGGAGTTTGGGGCTGGACGGCGAAAAATGCTGCCTGAGGTACGGCAAACGGGGACTCAAAGTTCCGGAAGCAGGGAAAGAAAGACGCTGTGAGGGCGTTCGTGTTCGACCCGGGGACGTAACTGAATTCTATAGATGCAGCTAGTTGGCGCCGCGGCGCAGCTTCTCCATTTTTCGGCGGGGCAGGGTGTGGATGATGGCCTTAAGGAGGTTGGTGGAGACGGGCAGATCGCTATGGAGCAGGGGCTTGCCCATTTCGTCGAGGAGGATGACTTCGAAGTGGTTGTCCGGGATGTGGAACTGGGCGCGGATGAGGTTCATCTGCTGCTGGCTCACGAGGGTCCATGGCGAGTCGAGTGGAGTGGGAGTGTTTTTGGCGTCAGGGACGACGGGAATGAGGAGGACGAAGCGGTCCATCATGTCGTCGGCGTCCTGGTCGAGGATGTGCTCCTGACGCAGGAGATTGGGGTCGTTGTCCGTTGGACTGAAAACCAGCAGGGGGCGCCAGCAGTTCTGTGCTTCAGCCAGCGTGGCGGGCTGGACTTTGCAGCTGAGTTTCGCCTGAGCGTGCAAGGCAAGCGGGGCAAAAAGAAGTGCCAGCGCTACGGCTGCGCGTCGGGTGCAACTCATACATCTATTAGAGCATTTTCAGGGGAGATGGTTAGCCGGTGCGGAGTTCGGGTGTGGCGGCGAGGAGGTTGCGGGTGTAGTCCTGCCGGGGGTGGTTGCAGATTTGCTCGCAGGGGCCGGACTCGACGAAGCGGCCGTGCTGCATGACGGCGACGCGGTTGGCGAGATAGCGGACCATGGGCATGGAGTGGGAGATGAAGAGGTAGGTGAGGCGGAAGTCGCGCTGGAGGTCGCGGAGGAGGTTGACGATTTGCGCGCCGACGCTGACGTCGAGGGCGGAGATAGGCTCGTCGAGGATGAGCAGTTCGGGGCGCAGGGCGAGAGCGCGGGCGATGTTGATGCGCTGGCGCTGTCCGCCGGAGAACTCATGGGGGTAGCGGGCGAGGGCGGAGTCGTCGAGGCCGACGGCGTGGAGGAGTTCTGTGCAGCGGCGGAGGTGTTCGGCACGGGAAAGTCGCTCGTGAATGACCAGCGGCTCGGCGATGATTTGAGCGACGCGCATGCGGGGGTTGAGGGCGGCGTAGGGGTCCTGAAAGACGGGCTGGAAACGGCGGCGGAGGGTGCGCATTTTGCGGCCACGGGTGGTGACGGGGTGGCCGTCGAAGTGGACTGTGCCGGAGGTGGGCTCGATAAGGCCGAGGATCATGCGGGCGACGGTGCTTTTGCCGGAGCCGGATTCGCCGACGAGGCCGAGAGTTTCTCCGCGCTCGATGGAGAGCGACACGTCGTCGACGACCGTGGCTTCTCCGTAGCGCTTGGTGAGGTGGCTGGCTTCGAGAAAGGGCATTGCGATGAGGGTAGCACCTGAGGCGCCGGCCGCCGCACGGGCAATTGTGCCCCTTGGTGAAAAAAGCAAAATCTACCGCCAAGGCGCAAAGGGCGCAAAGGCTTTTGGGGTGAGGCAACCCCACTCAAGCAAAAGAAGTGTTCAGTCTCATGACATTCTTTACAAAGTGTCCCGGGACATCCTTTACACTCCTCGCGCGTAGCGTAGCGCAGCG
>JAJZJJ010000458.1 GCA_021810175.1 Acidobacteriota bacterium
CGAGTGCCAGAAGCTCGACAGCTCCCACGCGCCAAGGTGCGCCGTCACAATCAGCACCCCCTTGCCGCGCTCCCGCGCCGCCAGGTAGTGCTCCAGCCCCTCGTAACGAGCGATGTCCCGGGTATTCTCCGCCGTGTACCGGCTCATCCGGCAGAACTCCGCCAGCTGCCACCCCAGCGACCGGTAGACGCTCCGCAGAATCCGCTGCCGTTCGACCAGCGGCATCTCCGGAAACGCCAGTTCCAGATTCCGCAATCCGGTCCGCCGCAAACGCGGCACGGCATGCCACGCCGCCGCGCCCAGACACGCGCCAAAACGCCGCGCCGCCGCTCGGGGCATCAGCCCGATCAGCTTCAAAAGCGTCCAGGAAAAGACAAATTCAAAGGCTTCCCGCATTGCTGAGGCGAAAAGCCAGTGTATTGCACCCGCCCACCTTCAGGGAAAGAAACCGCCAAAACGAAACAGCCCACCGGGCCTCTTTTCCCGGCAGGCGGTTTCCTCGCTGCAACAGTTTTACTGGGCTTGCTTCGCTTCGTGGAAGTACTTGGCCACCGTCATCACAAACGGCCTCGCCTGCGGAGGCACCGGTACATGGCCATTCAGAATGTAATCGAACGAATAATGATGCTCATGGTACAGGTAGTTCGTGTCCATAGTGTTTTCTGTCACCGTCACGCCATTCAGGTCCACCCCGGCGAACAGCCCGCGGCTGCGCGACCAGGTCAGCAGCTCCGACTGCATCTTCCAGTTCGTCGAAGCTCCCGCGTCGCGGCCCACCGGACCAGCTGCGGCCGAGGCTCCCGCGCCAATCTTAAACTTGCTCTGCAGCAGATCCTGCATTCCCTTCTTGTTCACCGCCACCATCACCAGGTCGGTTCCCTTGGCGCCAATCTGGAATCCCCACGACCCCCCTGCCATGCGCAGGAAGACCGGAGCGCTCCACCCATGCCCGGTTCGGCACGTCGCCACACCCTGACCGTACTCGGCGCCAAAGATGAACGCCCCTTTCACCAGGCTCGGCACCACCGCAACGCAGGTGGCCTGGCTCAGAATCGACTCCGGAATCTGTTTGTCCGGAATCGACATGACTCCGTTCAGAACGTCCTTCGCGGCGTTCAGACGAGCCTCCAGCTTCGACATCTGGGCGAACACCGGAACGGACATCGAAATGACGCAGGCTACGACAATAAACTTTTTCATTTGTGTCGCTTCTCCAAAAAACAAAATGTTTGCAGCAGCGTTCCTTGTGATCCTAACCCAACCCCGTGAATTTTGATGCGCCGCCACCGACGCCCGTTATTCAATCAGTGAATGGATGAAGGCCGCTGATCCCCCCAGCCGTCTTGCCGCGAAGGCAGATCGGACTCCACCGCACCTGGCCTGTAGGATGCGTTTCCGCAAGGGCGCGTTTGACCATCTGCTGGCGGTGAACGCCTGAGGAAGTCAAAAAAGTGGGGGCTGTGGATGCAGTTTAGTCTGCCTCTCTCCAGCCCCGTTCCCCAGATCTGCGTTGTAGCTACTCTCTTTGTAGCCTCACAGACGGGCCACAGCAAGATAACGGAGGTAGGGGCAACTTTGGTAACCAAAAGCGGTAATCGAGGGAAATTGTCTCGTCCGTGTCGCTCAGGAACGGCAGATGTCATCTTTCCCTTATGGCCCGGCAGGGCGGGCTTTCGTCACTGCCCCTCTGCGGATGATTTTGCTCGGGACCGGAGGACAGCTTCGACGGCATGGAGATCGGCCTCGGTATCGACCCCGATGGTGTCGGACGGGGCGGCGGCGACGTGGATGGGGATGCCGTGGTCGAGGAGGCGAAGCTGTTCGAGCCGCTCGATCTGTTCCATCCAGGAGGGCGGCAGGGAGGCGAAGCGTTCCAGAGCGGCGCGGCGGTAGGCGTAGATGCCGAGGTGCTTGCGGTAGCCGGTGAATCCGACGCGGTCGCGATCAAAGGGGATGGTGGCGCGGGAGAAATAAAGAGCGCGGCCGTCGGCGGCGGAGACGACCTTGACGGCGTTCGGATTGGGAATATCTTCGGCCGGACAGGCGACGGCAAGGGTTCCGACCTGGACAGCGGGGTTGCGGAAGAGGTCCAGCAGAGGAGGGAAGTGCGCGGGGGTGAGCAGGGGTTCGTCGCCCTGGATGTTGAGGTAGATATCGGCGCGGATCGCCTGGGCGACGGCATGGACCCGGTCGGTGCCACTGGGGCAGTCGGGAGGAGTAAAGACAGCGGGGATGCTGCGCGACTGGCAGAAGTCGAGAACCTCGTCGGAATCGGTGGCGACGAGGACGCGGTCGAGGAGAGGGCAGGCGCGTGCGGCCCGATAGACCCAGGCAATCATGGGCTCGCCTGCGATTTCGCGGAGGACTTTGCGGGGAAGGCGAGTGGATCCGAGGCGAGCGGGAATGACGGCGAGGACGTTACCGAGGTCGGCGGGCAAGGAGGTTCTCCGGAACTAGTGTAAAGGGCGCGATGTCACTTTGCGGAAGCGGCTGAGGTGAGGGTTTTGTATGCCGAAATGTATGCGGAGACGCCTGAAAGGCGGGCTCACACGGGCATGGTTGCGCGTCGTTGTGCGGTACCGTTACTGTGGTTGCTTACGGAGATAGCATGTCTGCAGATACGACGATCAGTCCGAACCTTGAATCCATTTTGCGGGAGAACCGGGTTTTTTCCCCGCCGCAGGACTTTGCACAACAGGCGCACGTGAAGAGCCTGGCCGAATACGAGGCCATGTACCGGCGCTCGGTGGAGGACCCGGAGGGCTTCTGGGCGGAGGCAGCGCGGGAACTACACTGGTTCGCGCCATGGGAGAAGGTTCTGGAGTGGCAGGAGCCATGGGCGAAGTGGTTTGTGGGCGGGCGGCTGAACCTTTGCTACAACTGCGTGGACCGGCACGTGACGAACGGGCGCGCGGAAAAGACGGCGATTCTGTGGGAAGGTGAGCCGGGCGAAGTGCGGCGGTTGAGCTACCGCGAACTGCATGCCGCGGTGCAGCGGTTTGCCAATGTGCTGAAGGGGCTGGGGATTCGCAAAGGCGACCGGGTCGCCGTGTATATGGGCATGACCCCCGAGCTGGCAATCGCGATTCTGGCCTGCGCGCGGATCGGCGCGGTGCATTCGGTGATCTTTGGTGGGTTTGCGGCGAATGCGATTGTGGACCGCGTGAATGACGCGCAGTGCGTGGCGATTCTGACGCAGGACGGGTCGTGGCGGCGCGGCAATGAGGTTCCGCTGAAGGCTACAGTGGACGAGGCGGTTGGACAGTGTCCGACAGTGAAGAACGTGGTGGTGCTGCGGCGGACGGGAACGGCGGTGGAAATGCAGGCCGGGCGCGATCACTGGTGGCACGATCTGCTGGCGAAGGCGGAGGCGGAGTGCCCGGCGGAGGAACTGGATTCAGAGGATCCGCTGTACATCCTGTATACCTCCGGTACGACCGGAAAGCCGAAGGGGCTCGTACACACAACGGGCGGATATGCGGTGCAGACGTACCTGACGAGCAAGTACATCTTCGATCTGAAGGAAGACGACGTGTACTGGTGCTCGGCGGACATTGGCTGGGTGACCGGCCATTCGTATGTGGTGTATGGGATTCTGCAAAATGGCGCGACGACGGTAATGTACGAAGGAGCACCGAATCATCCGGGGCAGGACCGGTTCTGGAAGCTGATTGAGGATCACAAGGTCACGATCTTCTACACGGCTCCGACGGCGATCCGGGCGTTCATCAAGTGGGGCGATCAG
>JAJZJJ010000459.1 GCA_021810175.1 Acidobacteriota bacterium
AAAATCTCCGGCGTCAGAATATACCGCCCGATAATCGCGTTCTTTGACGGCGCATCCGCGGGCTTCGGCTTCTCCACCAGCCCCTTCACCTCAATCACCCGCGGATCATCCTTGAGCGGCTTCCCATCCAGCACGCCATACGCGGAAATCTCCGGCCCATCGATCACCTGCGTCGCCAGGATCGAGCTCTGCACCTTCTCAAACACATCCACCATCTGCTTCAGGCACGGAACTCTCGCGTCAATCACATCGTCCGGCAAAATCACCGCGAACGGCTCATCCCCCACCAGGTCGCGCGCCATCAGCACCGCATGCCCCAGGCCCATCGCTTCCTTCTGTCGCACATACGACAGTCGCACCATGTTGGACACATTTCGCGAAACCGCCAACAGCTCCTTCTTGCCGCGCCGTTCCAGCGTTGTCTCCAGCTCGTAACTCACGTCAAAGTGGTCTTCAATCGCCGACTTGCCGCGCCCTGTCACAATCACGATCTGGTCGCATCCGGCTGCAATCGCTTCTTCCACGCCGTACTGGATCACTGGCTTGTCGACCAGCGGGAGCATCTCCTTGGGAATGGCTTTGGTTGCCGGAAGAAAGCGGGTTCCGAAACCCGCGGCGGGAAATACAGCTTTACGCACTTTCTTCTTTGTCATTCGTCTCTGACTCACCCTTTCATGCAAAATGTGCAGTTTTTGCGCGTTTTCCGCGCATCGGAGGGGAAGGAACTCCACAAGCGGATACTCTTCTTCGAGTCCTAAGATGCACTCTGCGTCATCATCGTCACCCGAACCTGCTTCCGCTCGTCCGTTACCCTGACCGGACAAAGCAGTGTGAACTGTTTGCGGGAGAGTTGTCCACTGATGAATCAGCGCCCCACCCGGATCTCTTCCCGAATCCGCTCTTATCGCGCGCCCGCCGGCTGCGCCGCAAGCTCGTCCAGCAGAATCCGAATTTCCGTCATCATCCCCTCCGCATCCCGCGTCGTCAGCGGAAACTTGAGCACGCCCTGCGGCGTAAACTGTGCGCCGCGCTTTGCGTTCTTTGACACCAGCTTCATCAGCACGCCAGGATCAATCCCAGCCTTCTCCGTGAATCGAATGTGAACCTGGTCGCGCTTGCGGTCCACCTGCGCAATCCCCATCCGTTCGCACGCAATCCGCAACTCCGCCGCATCGAGTAAATGCTTCACGCCCACCGGCAGCTCGCCGTAGCGGTCTTCCATCTCGCCGCGAATATCGGCAATATTCCGCTCGTCCTGCGCGCCCGCAATCTGCTTGTACATCCGTAGCCGCTGGTTCTCTTCCGATATGTAACTCTCATCGATACGTAACGGAATCCCCAAACTCAATTGCGTCACCGTGTGCTCCACCGTCTCCTGGCCTTTCAGCTTGTTCACGGCCTCTTCCAGCATTGTCGTGTAAAGCTCAAAGCCCACAGCCTCGATGTGCCCGCTCTGCTCGCCGCCCAGCATGTTGCCCGCGCCGCGCAGTTCCAAATCCAGAGCCGCTATCTTGAAGCCCGCGCCCAGATCAGAAAATTCCTTCAGCGCCGCCAGCCTCCGCCGCGCAATCTCCGTCAGCTCCTGCTCCGGCGGAATCAGCAGATACGCATACGCGCGCCGGTTCGACCGTCCCACCCGCCCACGCAGCTGGTACAGCTCCGAAAGCCCATGCCGGTCCGCACGATTGATGATGATCGTGTTCGCCAGCGGAATATCCAGCCCATTCTCGATGATCGACGTTGCCACCAGCACATCGAACTCATGATTCATGAATGCGAGCATCACTTTTTCGAGCTCCGCCTCGCCCATCTGCCCGTGCCCTACCGTGATCCGCGCATGCGGCACCAGCTCCTGGATCTTCGCCGCAATCTCGTAAATCGTCTCCACGCGATTGTGCACAAAGTACACCTGCCCGCCGCGCTCCAGCTCCACTTCAATCGCTGACCGCACCAGCTTCTCGTCAAACTTCGCCACAATCGTCTGGATCGCCATCCGATCCTTCGGCGGCGTCTCAATCACGCTCATGTCCCGCAGTCCCACCAGCGACATGTGCAGCGTCCGCGGAATCGGCGTCGCCGACATCGTCAGCACGTCCAGCTGCGCACGCAACTGCTTCAGCCGCTCCTTGTGCCGCACGCCAAAACGCTGCTCTTCATCCACAACCAGCAGTCCCAGGTCATGAAATTTCAAATCCTTTGACAACAGCCGGTGCGTGCCGATCAAGATATCGATTTCGCCCGCCTCCACGCGCTCAATAATGAGCTTCTGCTCCTTCGCCGTGCGAAACCGCGACAGCATCTCAACATGAATCGGAAACTGCTTGAACCGCTTCTTGAACGTCTCAAAGTGCTGGAAGGCAAGCACCGTCGTCGGCGTCAGTACCGCTACCTGCTTGCCGTCCTGCACCGCCTTGAAGGCCGCCCGCATCGCCACTTCCGTCTTGCCGTAGCCCACGTCGCCGCACAGCAGCCGGTCCATCGGCGTCGTCGATTCCATGTCGCGCTTGATGTCTTCAATCGCCGAAAGCTGATCGTCCGTCTCGTTGTAATCGAACGCGTCTTCAAATTCGCGCTGAAACTCGTTGTCTGCCGAGTACGCATGCCCCTGCGCCGCCTTGCGCTGCGCATACAGCTTCAGCAGTTCGTCGGCCATGTCCTGCATGGCCTTCTTCACGCGCGCCTTGGTTTTCGCCCACTGCTGCGTACCCAGCTTGTGCAGCACCGGTGCCGGCCCCGACTCCGTCGAACGGTATTTCTGGATCAGGTCCAGCCGGGTCAGCGGAACATACAGCTTCGCGTCATCGGCAAACTCCAGGATCATGAAGTCCAGCTTCATGCCGTCCTGCGCAATCTCCTTCAGCCCCAGGTAGCGCGCAATTCCATGCTCCACATGGACGACATAATCCCCAACCGCAAGATCGCGAAAGTCCGACAGAAACGCCGACGTCTTCGACTTCCGCGGCGCCGGACGAGCCATCACGTCCGCGTCGTCATTCAGATCGTTCGCGCCAAAAATCACCAGGTTCGCATCCGGCAGGCTCACGCCCGTCGCAATCGGCGCGCGCAAGATGATCGGCGTGCGCAAATCGCCCGCCAGGTAGCTCGCCTCGTCATACATCGTCTCGCTGCCCGCGTGCTGAATCCGGCTGCCCAACCGGTACGGCAGCTCGTACTCGCGCAGCAGCGTCGCCAGCCGCTCCACTTCGCCCTGGTTCGGAGCCGCCAGCAGCATCCGCGTCTCCTGCTGCATCAGGTTGCGAATCTGCTCGATAAACGCCGGAATCGATCCGTGAAACTTCACCGTCGGCCGCGACGCAAACGCAATCTCGCCCAGCGTCTCGTCTTCTTCCAGTACATCCACAGCGCCCAGCTGATCCACATCCAGCCCCGGATGCGACTTCCGCTGCGCTTCCATCAGCTCCGGCCGGAAGTAAATATCCTCCGGCAGAATCAGCGATCCAATGCTCGATCGCTCATGCCGCTGCTGCACCTTGTTCCACCAGCGATCCACCTGGTTCTGAATCATCGCCGGCTCTTCCACAAACAGCACGCACTTCGGGAACAAATCCACTAGCGTCTTCGTCGCCCCCGCCACCGGCGAGAAAAACTCCCACCCCGGAAACACCGAAACGCCGCTCGCCGCCACCATCTCGGCGACCATGCCCGCATCCATATCCGCGTCTTCCGCCGCTTCCACGCGGGCGCCGCTCAGCCGCGCATGCACCGCCGCCAGCAAGATCGGAA
>JAJZJJ010000460.1 GCA_021810175.1 Acidobacteriota bacterium
CGCGGGCGACGATGCGCTTGTAGGGCGAGAGGCCGATGAAGGTGTAGCGGCCGACCTGCTCGCCGCCTTCGACCGATTCCAGCAGGCAGCACTCACGCTCCTGCCAGGCCGCGCGCAGGAAGGCCGAAACGGGGGTTTCGAGGTCGGCGACCAGGGTACGGCAAACGGGCGCGAGGGTGTGGTCCTTGGCGAGGGCCAGGAATTCCTTGCGGCTGGGAAGGACGGACGGGGCGGAGGCTTTCACAGTGAACAGTTTAACTGGAAGAACAGCCATTCGCCTTCAGCTCACGGCTTTCAGCCTGGGTGAAGTGGCGCGGGCGGTTGCGGAGGCCGTGGCTGGCTTGGGCCGGATGGCGGGGCGGAAAGAATTTTGGCGGTTGGGGACCATGCGGCGTAATGGCCCCAGGGGTTGGGCATGGGGTTGAGCGAGGCCCAAGATGCGGCGTTTCAGCGGTTTAGGTGGCGGAGACAGGCTGGGTCGAGGTGACGGAAGGCACGCGGATTTGCCGAAAATTGCCGGAAATTCCTTGATTCGCCGGGCAAAACCGCGTTATATACAAGACTACCGGCACACATGCCGGAGTGCGAGGCAATTCAGCTTTTTCGGAGGCGCTTATGCGCAATGCCGCTGCTCGTTCAAGCCTTCTGGTTCCCGAAGTGCGGGAGGTCATGGATATACGCCAGGCTTCAGATTATCTGGGCATTTCGCCCGATACGCTTTACAAGTACGCCTCGGAGGGTTTTGTGCCGGCGTTTAAACTGGGGAATCGCTGGCGCTTCAAGCGGTCGCGTCTGGACGAGTGGATGGACCGGCAGAGCGACATGCAGACCGCCGATGCCGAGGCGCATCCGGAGCAGAAGAAGCCGGTAAAGACAGCTTCCAGCTACTAGCTTCCAGTCCTGAGCTTTCAGTCTGTTGGTGCTGGCGGGGATTGGTCCGCCGATGAGCGCCACAGGCATCCGTAATCAATGGGCAGAACTCCGGCATCAGAGGCTGAAGGCCAAGAGCTAAAGGCTGACGGCTGAGGGCTATCAGCTCAAAGATTTGTCCGGGCCTGCCGTGATATACCTTGCGGGTGGACCATTTCCGTCGCATAGGGCTGCTTCGCCGCCGAATGACCCGCGCCGGGTTTCCGGCGATTCTGGTTACGCATCTTCCCGATGTTCGCTATCTGAGCGGATTTACCGGCTCAAGCGCGGCGGTGGCGATTACGCGGCGGTCGGCGCGGCTTTTTACCGACGGGCGCTACAGGACGCAGGCGGCCGAAGAGGTGGAAGCGGCGCGGGTTGAAATTGTGTCGAACTCGCCGGCTGTTTCTGCGGTGGAGTGGCTGGCGGCGGAGCCCAGCGTACTGTTGGCGGGCTTCGACCCGGCGCAGACCACGGTGGCCGAACTGATGCGGTGGAAGCGGGCATTGCCGGCGCGTCTGCGGCGGACATTTCTGGCTGCGCTTCCGGCCTCGCTGGTGGAGGGGCTGCGCACCATCAAGGACGAGGACGAGCTGGCCGTGATGACGGAGGCGGCGCTGATCGGATGCAAGCTGTTCGATCATATTGTGACCGCGATCCGGCCGGGCATCCGGGAGATCGATGTGGCCGCGGAACTGGAGCATCAGGCGCGGCTGATGGGGGCCGAAGGGATGTCATTCGAGACCATTGCGGCGTCGGGCGCGCGGTCGGCGTTGCCGCATGGGCGGGCGACCGATATGCCGTTGCCGCGGCGAGGGTTCCTGACTCTGGACTTCGGTGTTATTCTCAAAGGTTATTGCTCTGATATGACACGCACCGTGTTCCTGGGAAGGCCAAAGGCCGAGGAACGAAGGGCATACGGGGCGGTGCTGGAAGCCCAGCAGGCGGCGGTGGCCGCGGTGGGCTCCGGGGTGAGCTGCGGGGATGTGGACGAGGCTGCGCGTGCAGTGTTGCGCAGAGAAGGCCTGGCGGAGGCGTTTTCCCACTCCACAGGCCACGGCGTGGGGTTGGAGATTCATGAGCCGCCACGCATCGGGTCGGGACAGACCACCAGGCTGCAGCCGGGTATGGTCGTTACCATCGAACCGGGGGTCTATTTCGAAGGCCGGTTCGGCATACGCATTGAAGACATGGTGGCTGTAACGCGGACGGGAGGGCAGGTGCTGACCCCGGCGCCGAAAGCCTTGATTGAACTTTGAATGAGCCTGATCCGCGCAAGCGCGGGAGAGCCAAGGAGCGCATGAAACAACAAGACCTCGAGGATCTGAGACAACTCATTGAGTTTTTAAAGAGCTACCAGGTTGCGGAGTTCGATCTGGACCGCAACGATCTGAAGATCCGGCTCAAGTTCAGCCAGCCGGAGGCAGCGGCTCCGGCGGGATTGAGCGAGCTGGCACGGCTGCTGCAATCGGTGCAGGCTCCTGCGGCTCAAGCGCCTGCCACGGCTGTTTATGCGGCTGCGGCCGCGCCCGCAGCGGCTCCGGCCGATCCGGAGGCTGGGCTGCACGTGATCAAGTCGCCGATCGTGGGCACATTCTATGGTTCGCCTTCGCCCGGCGCCTCGCCGTTTATTGCCCCTGGCGAGCGCGTGGAAAAGGGCCAGGTGGTCTGCATCGTGGAAGCCATGAAGCTGATGAACGAGATCGAGTCGGATGTGGCCGGCGAAGTGGTGAAGTGCCTGGTCTCCAACGGCCAGCCGATTGAGTTCGGTCAGCCATTGTTTTCGATCAGGCCGGTGTAGGGGCGGGGAAGGCAGCAAGTCAGCCGGTCAGCTTGCTTGCGGGACGGGCGATTGGCTGCATTGGAGGCACCACAAGAATGCCGTACGCTCAAGACACTTCAGCCGCTTACATTGAGGATCTGCTACACGATAACCTGCTAACACGCTAACTTGCTGACTCGCTAAAAAATTATGTTTCGAAAAGTACTGGTTGCAAATCGAGGCGAAATCGCGCTGCGCGTATTGAGCGCCTGCCGGGAACTTGGCGTTCGTACCGTGGCTGTGTATAGCGAAGCCGATCGCAACTCGCTGCATGTGCGATTTGCCGATGAGGCTATTTGCATCGGACCGCCGCGGCCCACGGATAGCTATCTGAACGTGCCGGCGGTGATTTCCGCCGCGGAGATTGCGGATGTGGACGCGATCCATCCCGGTTATGGGCTGCTGAGCGAAAACGCCAATTTTGCGGAGGTCTGCCGTGCCTCGAATATCAAGTTCATCGGTCCGCCGCCGGAGGTGACGCGGCTGATGGGCGAGAAGGAAAAGGCGCGCCAGGCGATGAAGAAAGCCAAGGTGCCCATTCTGCCGGGTTCGGACGGCGTGCTGGCAACCGCGGAAGAGGCGCTTGAATGGGCGCGCAAGGTGGGTTACCCGGTCATCCTGAAGGCGAAGGCGGGCGGCGGCGGACGCGGCATGCGGATTGTGCGCTCACCTGAAGATCTGCCCAATCTTTTCCATCAGGCTCACGCCGAGGCGGCGAACGCGTTCGGCAACGGCGAACTGTATATGGAGAAGTTCATCGAGCGGCCGCGGCACATCGAGTTCCAGATGCTGGCTGATGAGCACGGCAATGTGGCATCGCTCTTTGAGCGCGAGTGCTCGATTCAGCGCCGGCATCAGAAGCTGATCGAAGAGGCGCCGTCGCTGCAGGTGCCGCCGAAGCTGCGCGAGGAACTGGGCCGGACATTGTGCAATTGCCTGGTCACGATCGGCTATCAGAACGCAGGCACGATCGAGTTCCTGATGGACCAGGACCGGCAAATCTACTTT
>JAJZJJ010000461.1 GCA_021810175.1 Acidobacteriota bacterium
GTGATCATTGGAGTGGACATTAATGGGGGTTAAAAACAGATCTTTATGCGGGTGGATGACGCCTAGAAAGAGATTGGATTCTACCAGATCGAGCTTTATGTAGGGCCGTGAAGCCGGGGACTGGCCGATGGGCGCAATCGCAAGGATTTTTGCGGAATTGCTTGCTATTGGGCTGGCAGAGGCACAGAATAGCGGCAACAGCAGATCAGCAGATGCCGTAAGGCCGTAAAGTTGCTGGACAATGCGCTACAAACCGCCGTTCACCGATAGGATGGCGGCCTGTGACATGGAAATGTGATGCTGCATCGTTTGCCGACCTGCGCCAGCGTGGACTTGAGGCATATGTGCCACCCACGCGGAGGTGAGAGATGTGTTGCGACGCATCTACCTTCGCCGGCTGCTTATGGCAGCGGCAGTTCTGATCCTTGCTGGTCTTTTCCCCTCGCTTGCGTCTGCCGCATCGTTGCGGTCCGCGCCTGATCCCTGGCCAGTGCGTCATTTCCAAAGCGAATCCGCTGGAGTCCAGATTCCCTTTGAGTACGTGAAGGGGCATATTTTTCTGCAGGTGAGCGTGGACGGCAAGCCAGGCTTCGAGTTCCTGCTGGACAGCGGGACCAGTGTGAATATTCTCGACCTGGGCGATTCGCACGAACTGGGTATCCCGATCGAGAAGATTACGCACGCGAAAGACATGGGATTGGGAAGCGGCAGGGTTTCCATGGCCGGGGCGCGGCATCTGGCTTTGCGAATGCAGTCCGTTCTGATTGGAGATTCGGCGGCGATCGTGGACCTGCGCGGGCTGGCGCTGGCGATGAATCATCGGCTTGACGGGATTCTGGGGTATCCGCTGCTGCGGAAGTTCGTGGTGGGGATCAATTTTGAGACGGATGAGCTGACACTGTGGCCGGCGCGCGGCTTCCACTACCACGGCGGAGGAGACGTGATGACGCTGGTGCAGCAGCGGGATCGTGTGCCGGCGATTCCCGTGACGATGAGCACGCTGAACAGCAAGACGCGGCGCGCCCTGGTGGAGATTGATACCGGAAGCGATGCGAGCCTGTTGCTGTACCCGAGATACGCGCACCACGTCCACATTGACGAAGTGTTCTTCACCCAGAATACGAAGCTCAAGCCAGCGGAGGGTTACGGTCTCGGCGGGTGCTTCCCGGTGCTGCCGGCCGAGTTTGCCTCGATGACGATGGGAAACATGCTGGTGGGCCGGTTTACGGCGTTCATGATGCAGACGAGCCCGGCCGTGACGCGGCACAAGATTTCCGGCGTACTAGGGACGACCGTGCTGGGAAATTATCGATGGGTGATCTTCGACGTTCCGCAGCATCAGGTGATTTTTGAGCTACCGCCAACGCCTCCGCTGACGCAGACAGCGAAACTCGGACCTGGCGCCGCGCAGTGAGCCCTGGGGATTCACCCAGCCGACCTGCGCGGCGCTGGAGAGCACATTTCTCCTCATTTTATGGAGTGGATTGGATGGATTCGATGTGGCCGTTCCTGGGTGGAACGGACGCGCGGGGTGTTTCGTTCGCTTCTCCTCCAGATCTTCATGAGGAATGCTTTACCGCTGCTCAACCGGAGGCAGAAACGCGCTGAAGAGCGTGCGGACGGCGTCGCGGAGGGCGTCGCGGGTGAGCAGCTCGGGGCTAAAGCGATGGTTCAGGGCGAGGCCTTCCATGACGGCTTCGATGAGCAGCATTCGCTTCTGTTCCTCTGGGGTTGCAGCGGGGTGTGCCCCTGTGGTGCAACTGAGCTCGGGTTTGGTGAAGCGGCTGAGGTGTTGCTCCAGCAGTTGGCGGCGCGTCTCCGGGTGGCGCAGGGCATAGAGCTTGAACTCAAGCTGCAGCAGGATCTGGCTGGCTTCGGGGATGCGCGCGGCGAGCCATTCCTGGAAGACTTCGCGCTGTTTTTCGGGCGGAAGCTCGGACTGCTGAAGGCGCTGCATTTCGGCCTTGTACTCGGCGATGGCCTGTTCGCGGAGCGCGAAGAAGGCGGATTCCTTGTTGGCGAAATTGGCATAAAAGGCGCCTCGGCTGCGGCCAGCCTCGGCGGCGATATCTTCAATGCGGGCCGCTTCGAAACCGTCGCGTGCGAAGATTTTGCGGGCCGCGGCGAGGAGGGCCTTGCGCGTGGCCTCGCTGCGGAGGGACTGGCGGGAGATTCGGGGTTCGCTGGCGGCGTTCTGGGATGTTGGCTTCATGGTTCGCGCGTTTCCGGGACCGGCTGGGCGGTGCGATTCCGGAAGGTGTTGCGAGGGGGTACCGGTATACCGGCTGCGCCCTCTTTATAAACATACATGCATGTAACTTTGATGCGCGGACGCCGGAAAAGAGTCACATGCATGCCGTGAAAATTGGATCGACGGCCGGGAATTTCCGCAGGAGAAACGAACGGCGCGGCAGTGCGAGTTGCCGCGCCGTTCCGGGTGAGGAAGGTTCAGGCTGCTTCGTCGTCCTCGGAGGGTTTCTTGGCTGTGGCGATGATTTTCTCCGCGATGGAATTGGGAACGATGTCGTAATGGTCCATTTCCATGTGGAAGCTGCCGCGGCCCTGGGTGAGCGCGGTGAGGGATTGGCCGTAGTCGAGCATTTCCGCCATGGGGACCTGGGCCTGGATGACCAGGTTCTGGCCGCCGGGTTTCTGGAGCTGGCCCTGGACTCGCCCGCGGCGCTGGTTGAGGTCGCCCATGAGCGTTCCGGCGAAGTCATTGGGGGCCTCGATTTCGACGGTCATGATGGGTTCGAGCAGGACGGGCTTGGCCTGTTCCATGCATTTGCGGAAGGCGAGACGGCCGGCCATCTTGAAGGAGAGTTCGTTGGAGTCGACGTCGTGATAGCTACCGTCGAAGAGAGTGACCTTGAAGTCGACGACGGGGAAGCCGGCGAGGTAGCCGCGAGCGGCGGACTCCTGAATGCCTTTTTCGACGGCGGGGATGAACTGGCGTGGGATAGCGCCACCGAAGATGTCGTTCTCAAACTCGAAGCCGCCGCCGCGCGCCAGAGGTTCGATACGAATCTTGCAGTCGCCGAACTGGCCGTGTCCGCCGGTCTGCTTTTTGTGGCGCCCCTGGGCCTCGGCGCGCCCACGGATGGTTTCGCGGTAGGGGACCTTGGGCGCTTTGAGCGTGACCTCAGTGTGGTAGCGCTTGCGGAGCTTGGAGACGAGCGACTCGATGTGTGGCTGGCCGGCGGCGGCGATGAGGAATTCGTTGGTCGTGGCGTCGCGGTAGAAGCGGACGAGCAGATCCTCTTCCATGAGCTTGTGGACTGCGGGGGCGAGCTTGTCTTCGTCGGAGCGGGTCTTCGGCTCGATGGCCCAGGTCATGGCAGGTTCAGGCAGCGGGACGGGCTCGAAGAAGATTTCGTGGCCCTTTTCGCCGAGGGTGTCACCGGTGGCGGTGTCCTTGAGTTTGGCGACGGCGCCGAGGTCGCCGGCGTGGAGTTCGTCGACGGGGACGGCGGTGTTGCCCTGCATGATGGAGAGATGGGCGAACTTTTCGGTTGAGCCGCGGGAGTAATTTGTTACCGCGACGTCGCTCTTTAACGAACCGGAGAAGACCTTAAAGAAACTGATGCGGCCGGCGAAGGGGTCGGTCATGGTTTTGAAGACGTAGATGGAAAGCGGTTCGGAGTCGTCGACGGGGCGCATGACGATTTCGCCGTCGGCGGCTTCTGCAATGGCCTCGGCTTCAGAGGCGTGGCCGTTGGAGGCG
>JAJZJJ010000462.1 GCA_021810175.1 Acidobacteriota bacterium
GCAGATCTCGGCATCCGGCGCCGAAACCTTCTCCAGCCGGCTGAAAATCTCTTCTTCGATTCCCAGTTCCACCGCATCCGGCAATTTGTAACCATCACTGCCGAAAATCTTGATCCCGTTGTCCTGCCAGGGATTATGCGACGCCGAAATCACCACTCCCGCCGCAAAGCCATGATTCCTCGTCACGTAAGCAATCCCGGGAGTGGTAATCACTCCGGCGTTCTCCACTGTTACGCCGCCTTCCGTCAGCCCCTTCGTCAACACGCCCGCAATCCAAGCGCTCGACTCGCGCGTATCCATCCCCATCACCACGCGCTTCTGGCCTCCGTTCTTACCAATCTGGTGCGCCAGCGCCAGCCCCACGGCATAAACCGTCTTCGCATTCAGCGGGCTCTCGCCCGCCACCGCCCGAATACCATCCGTACCAAAAAGCTTCCTCATGCCTTCTCAATTCTGTCGATCGTGCTCGCCACGCTGCCGTCCGCAAGCCGCGTCGTCATTCTCTGTCCTTTCTTCAAATCCCTCACGCCGCGCACCAGTTTCCCATCCGCGTCAAACACCAGCGCATACCCACGCTCCAGGACACCCATCGGCGAAAGCGCCGCCAGCCTCCCGCTCAACGCCTCTAGCCGCTCGCGCCGTGTGCTCACATATTGCCTCCCCGCGCCGGCCAGTTCCCCCTGCACCCGATCCACACGCTCCCACATCACCTGAACCCGGTGCCCTACATCCTGCCGCGCCAGCGAATTCTGCGCATGCCGCAGCCGCTCGCCATAGCGATACAAATCCTCCAGCAGCGCCGACTCCATCCGCGCCCCCAGCTCGTCCACCCTCTGCTGCCGTACGTGAATCAGATCCATCAGCCGCACCGTCATCGACTCCACGCGCACCCGCTCCAGCGCGTGTCGCGCCTGCATCATCCCATAGCGAATCCCGCGCTCCAGCCGCACCGCCAGATCCTCGAGTTCCTCGCCCACGCGATACTGGGCCGCTGTCACCAGCTCCGCCGCGGCCGAAGGAGTCGGCGCCCGCAAATCCGCCACAAAATCCGCAATCGTAAAATCCGTCTCGTGCCCAACGGCGGAAACCACCGGCAGATCCGACGCCGCAATCGCCTCGGCCAGCATCTCGCTGTTAAACGGAGCCAGATCCTCCAGCGATCCGCCGCCCCGCGCAATCACAATCACATCCACTTCGCGCGTCTTGTTGAAGTACGCAATCCCCGCCGCCACTTCCGCCGCCGCGCTCTCGCCCTGCACTACCGTCGGATACAGCAGCACCTCCAGCCCGGCATGCCGCCGGTGCGCCACATTCACAAAATCCCGAATCACTGCACCCGAAGGCGACGTCACAATCCCCACACACTTCGGATACCTCGGCAGAGGCTTCTTCCGCTCCGCCTCGAACAGTCCGCGCGCCTTCAGCTTGGCCTTCAGTTGCTCAAACGCCAGTTGCAGCGACCCCGCGCCCAGCGGCTCCATCGTCTCGCCCAACAGTTGCATCTGCCCGCGCTGCTCGTAGATCGTAATCTTCCCGCGCACCAGCGCCTGCAAACCATCCTGTGGCCGAAATCGCAGCAGCGACGCCTGCCGCCGGAACAGCACTGCCGGCAGTTGCGCATCCCCATCCTTCAACGTAAAGTAAATGTGCCCCGACGGGGCCACGCGCAGATTCGAAATCTCGCCCTCAACCCACAGGTCCGCAAATCTGCGCTCCAGGTGTGTCCGCGCTTCAGCGACGAGATCTCCCACCTTCCAGATGCGGCGCGTATCTTCCACCTTCGCAGGCGATTCAAACAGCAGCCCCATCTGCGCATCATCGGGTTCGGATTGTCCAGAGCTTCGGCGCACCACTTCTGAGTCTACCGCCGCCAGCGCGAGATCACCCACAGCAGCAACGAAAGCAGCACGCTCAACAGCAGCGAGGTCGCCAGCGGAAAGTAAAACGTAACATTCTTTCCGCGATAGCGGATGTCGCCCGGCAGCCGCCCCAGCGGCACGCCGAATTTGCCAAACAACATCACCAGCCCGCCGGCCACAACCAGCAGCAGCCCTAGTCCAATCAGCATCCGCCCCAAACTAAACATTTCTCCTTCAGTTTAGAACCCGCTCCCTCGCGGTTGACGTGCAACCCAATCACGTTTAGCTTCATGAGCAATCCGGTCTTCAGGAGAACCATGACCAGCCTGAGCCTTGCCGCCGGCATTCTCTGCCTCCTTTACGCGCTCCTCGACGCCTTCCAGACGGTCATCCTTCCGCGCCGTCCCAGCGGTGCATTTCGCCTCACCGGCGCCTTCTACGTTGCCACCTGGACCCCCTGGAAGTTCTTCGCCCTGCGCATCCACCATCCGCGTAAACGCGAAACCATGCTCAGCATCTACGGACCGCTTTCGCTCGTCCTCCTCATCGTCGTCTGGGCTGTCGCCGTCATGGTGGGCTTCGCGCTCATCTTCTACGGCCTCGGCTCGCCCTTTCACGATCCCCTTCTGGTCGAACCCCTGCACTCTGACTTCTACGTCAGCGGCACCACGCTCTTCACCCTCGGCCTCGGTGACGTCACCCCCATCACCTGGCTCTCGCGCGGCCTGCTCGTGCTGGAAGCCGGCATCGGCCTCGGCTTTGTCGCCCTCGTCATCGGGTACTTCCCCGTCCTCTACGGCGCATTCTCCCGCCGCGAAGTCAACATCTCGCTCCTTGACGCCCGCGCCGGTTCGCCACCCAGCGCCGCCGAACTCCTTCGTCGCCACGCCTTCCCCGGCGGCGAAGACGCTCTCATCCAGCTCCTCGAAAAATGGGAGAACTGGTCCGCCGAGCTCCTCGAAAGTCACATCTCGTATCCGTTGCTGTGCTATTTCCGCTCCCAGCACGCCAACCAGAGCTGGCTCAGCGCGCTCGTCGCCATCCTTGACGCCTGCGCCCTGCTCATCTCCGGCATTCAGGAAAAACCCGCCCGCCAGGCCCAGCTTACCTTCGCCATGGCCCGCCACGCGCTCATCGATCTCACCCAGATCTTCTCCATGCGGCCCTGTACGCAGATGCCCGACCGCCTACCGCACGAAAACTTCCAGCGCCTCCACGATCAGCTCTGCGCCGAAGGCGTCCGCATCTGCCGCGATGGCGATATCGAAGCCCGCCTCCGCAAAATGCGCGCCCTCTACGAAGGCTATGCCCACCCCCTCGCAGACCATCTCTGCATGGCCTTGCCGCCCTTCATCACAGACCACCCCCGCAAAGACAACTGGCAGAACGTCGCCCGCCTCCGCGCCGAAGCCGAAGGCAAATTCGCTGCCGAACCTGAAAACCCCAATCCCGTCCGTTACGTCGAAGACTCCGATCACCTGTTCTGACTCCCGCAGGAATCTCTCTGCCCCTTCCGGCTCAGCTCTTCGTTCGCACAATCTCCCGCAGCTCGCTCAGCAGCGCGTAGATCGTCTTCCCGCCCGCGCCACGCACATGCCTCGGCATACCCACGAGCCGCTCAATCGTGGACGCAACCATGCTGCCGCGCCTCAGGCCAAACGTCCCCAGCACGCCCGCCAGTTTGTGCGCCAGATCCCTCGCAATGATAGGCGCCGCCCGATCCTCTGGAACTCGCAGCCACCGCCAGCATTCGCGCTCCAGCATGTCCAGGCGGTTCAGCAGCATCGCCCGGTTCTCCCTCCACAGCGCATTCATCTGCACTTGCACGTCGGCGCACGGCTCGTCGCGCCTCGACCTCACAC
>JAJZJJ010000463.1 GCA_021810175.1 Acidobacteriota bacterium
GACGGTGAAGGCGAAGGCTCCGCAGACGTGGACGATTCCGGTGTGCTTTGCGGAGGCGAACGACCAGCAGCAGTGCGATGTGATGACCGGGGCACAGCAGGAGCTGAAGGTTCCGGAGTCGGCGGTATTCTTCCCGGATGCTCGGGGCAAGGGCTATTACCGCTATCACCTGCCGGAGAGCGTGTACCGGAATCTGGTGAAGCATGTGGAGACGGATCTGACGCCGGCGGAGCGGGTGAGTCTGCTGGGCAACGAGTGGGCCGAGGTTCACGCGGACATGGTTCCAGTGGGGGATTATCTGGATCTGGCGGCGGCGGTGAGGAACGATCCGAATGAGGCGGTGATCGCGGAGGCGGTTGGACCGCTTGCCGCCATCGACGAGGAGATCGCGACGACGCCGCAGGAGCATGAGGCGCTGGCTGCATGGGTGCGGTCGACGTTCAAGCCGGCATGGAAGCGGCTGGGGCCGCCCTCGCCGAAGGATTCGCCGAATACGAAGCAGATGCGGGCGACGCTGTTTGGACTGCTGGGATCGGTTGGGAACGATCAGGAGGTGATTGCGGAGTCGAAGAAGCTGGCGACGGAGTACTTCAACGATCCGGCGTCCGTGGATCCGAACCTGGCGCACCCGGCGGCGGCGATCGCGGCGATCCACGGAGACGCGGCGTACTTCGATCAGCTGCAGCATATCTACGAGACGGCGAATAATCCGCAGATGCAGGAGTTCGCACTGGGCCTGTTGTCGTACTTCCGGAATCCGGAGCTGGAGCGGAGAGCGCTGGAATACGCGGTTTCCGGAAAGGTGCGGAACCAGGATGCGATCTTCCAGCTGATGAGGCCGCTGGAGCAGGCGCAGACGCGGCAGGTGGCATGGAGCTTCATCCAGAATAACTGGGGCGCGGTGCAGAAGCAGCTGACCAAGTGGATGGGCGCGTACCTGGTAGGCAGCACCGGCGCGTTCTGCAGCGAGGACATGAAGGCGCAGATGGTGAGCTTCTTCCAGACGCATCCGGTACCGGCGTCGAGCCGTTCGCTGCAGCGGGCAAAGAATGAGATCGACGACTGTGTGCAGCTGAGGTCGGCGCAGGGGCCGAAGCTGACGTCGTGGGTGGCCGCGCAATAGGCGGGAAAAGAAACCCTTCAGCCGAGGCACCCCCACAGCTGCGGTGCCGGGCTAAGCAGAAGAGGGCGGCGAAGGGCCAACCTTCGCCGCAACCCCTCGGGGCCGGTCGCCTCATTCAAATACGAACTTTGATCGGCGCACCAGTTACCGGGCAAACCAGCAATACCCTATCTGGCTGGTTGTGGATCTGGGTGGGACGTCTCTGCTCGATCAAAGGCTGGTTGTGATAGCCGCAAGTATCATGGGGGCCTTCATAACATGAAGTCATAACATTCTCCTTAAGCTGAGGCTCCCGGTCCTCGCCCATGCCGATCATTGTCCCTCTGTCCTTTCTCGAAAGTCAAAATCTGAGCTTTGGCCCGCCCCGTTTTTGGGGTAGGTCAACCGATGCTTCTGCCTGTCCTGATGCCTGTGCGACCTCTCTACGCGAGAGGCCTCCATTGGGAAAGAGAGGGAATCTGGATGGATACTGATGGGCTGGGGCTGATTCTTCGATAATCGAGGGGGTGACGGCGACGAGCCATTCCGAAGCGACGCGGAACTCCGATTTGATTCAGGAGTACATGGTCTACCTGCGGGTGGAGAAGGGGCTGCGGCCGCTTTCGTGCGCGGCGTATGAGCGGGATCTGCTGCAGTTTGCGGAGTACCTGGAGCCGGGGCTGCTGATGGATGCCGAGCAGGCGCAGGTGAGCGGTTTTCTGGAGCACCTGTCGAGGCATGGCGTGGAGGCGCGGTCGGCGGCGCGGAAGCTTTCGTGTCTGCGCGGATTTTATAAGTGGCTGCTGCTGGACGAGCGGGTGCGGCGCGATCCGACGCTGAATCTGGATTCGCCGAAGACGTGGAAGGTGCTGCCGAAGTCGCTGGCGGCGAGCGAAGTGGCGGAGATGCTGGAGCGGGCGGGGACGGCGGCGGAGGCTGCGCAGGCGGACGCGGTGGCGCTGCGGGATCGGGCGATTCTGGAGCTGCTGTATGCGTCGGGGCTGCGGGTGTCCGAATTGACGGGGCTGCATGTGGCGGACCTTTCACTGGAGGCGGGGCGGGCGCTGGTGCGCGGCAAGGGCGATAAGGAACGGATTGTGCCGCTGGGACGGGCGGCGGTGGAGGCACTGGAGGCGTATCTGAAGGAAGGCAGGCCGGCGCTGGAAAAGAAGGCGACGAGCGGGCGAAGCGGCAAGAGGACCGGCAGGCAGACGGACGGTCTGTTTCTGGGAGTGCGCGGCGAGGCGCTGGGGCGCGAGTGGGTGTGGCATCTGGTGAAGCAGAATGACGGGCAGGCGAGTCCGCATATGCTGCGGCACAGCTGTGCGACGCATATGGTGGAGCGGGGAGCGGATTTGAGGACGGTGCAGACGCTGCTGGGTCACGCGGACATTGCGACGACGCAGGTGTACACGCATCTGGCGCTGGGAAGGCTGAAGGAGGTGCATCGGGAGCATCATCCGAGGGGGAAGCGGTTAGCGAGAGACGGTTAGCGAAAAGCGGTTGGCGAAAAGCGGTTAGCGAGAGGCGGTTAGCGAGAGGCGGTTAGCGAGAGACGGTTGGCGAAAGGCGGTTGGCGAAAGGCGGTTGGCGAGTCAGCGATGCGGGTGGTGAGATAGGGGATGGTTGAGCAGGGCAAACCCGAGGTGGCGCGGCTGGTGGAGGCGTTCGTAGCGGCTCTGGCGCATGAGCGGAATGCGAGCGCGCATACGGTGCGGGCGTACGCGCGGGAGCTGCAGGGGTTTGCGGAGTTTGTGGGAAAGCGGCTGGGCGCGGAGGCGCAGCCTGCGGCGATTGGGCACCAGGATATCCGAGCGTATCTGACAGAGCTGTACGGGCGCGGGCTGGGGAAGGCGAGCGTGGCGCGGGCGCTGGCGGCGATCCGGTCGTGGTTTAAGTGGCTGGCGCGGCAGGGTCTGGTGGAGCAGAGCCCGGCGGCGCTGGTGGCGACTCCGAAGCTGCCGAAGCATTTGCCGCGGGTGCCGACGATTGAAGAGATGAACCGCGTGGTGGAGAGCGCGGACGATGAGGGCGCGGCGTGGCCGGAGCGGGATCGGGCGATCTTTGAGCTGCTGTATGGGTGCGGGATTCGGAACGCGGAGCTGGTGGGGATCGACCTGAAGGATATTCACTGGGCGAACGACGCGATTCTGGTGCGCGGCAAGGGGAAGAAGCAGCGGTATGTTCCGCTGGGGGATGCGGCGGCGGAGGCTTTGCGGGCGTATTTGCCGGAGCGGGAGAAGAAGCTGGCGGGAGCGGGGAAGGCGTGTGAGGCGCTGCTGCTGAATGTGCGGCTGCGCGGGAGCGGGCGGCTGACGACCAGGAGCGTGGGGCGGATTGTGAAGCGGATTGCGCTGGCGCACGGGCTGCCAGGGGAGGTGCATCCGCATACGCTGCGTCATGCGTTTGGCACGCACATGCTGGAGGAGGGCGCTGATCTGCGGGCGATTCAGGAGCTGCTGGGGCACGAGCGGCTTTCGACGACGCAGCGGTACACGCAGCTGACGGTGGGGCAGGTGGAAGCGGTGTACGACCGGACGCATCCGCGGGCCAAGTGAAGAAGCAGCAGGCGGCAAGGTGAGGCGGGTAGGGCTTTCCCGCCTCTCTTTGAGAGAC
>JAJZJJ010000464.1 GCA_021810175.1 Acidobacteriota bacterium
TTCCCTTGTCCATATCTCCGGGCTCGTTCTCAACCGCCACTGTTTCCGCCGTATCCGTCTTCACAAGATCTCTCCCAAGCTGGTTGGCTTTGGTGTCCTGAATTTTCCGGCTGCTGCCCGCCGGGGCCTCGGTACTTCGGGCGCAACGTTACTGCCATTCCCGTCCGTACCGCACTTCATATCCTGGCTGGGCGACTAGGATTCGAACCTAGACAAAGTGCTCCAAAGGCACTTGACCTACCATTAGTCGATCGCCCAACTAAAAACTCTTCGCCCTGCAAATTTCCTCGGGTGGCCCATTCAAACCCGCTGTTGGCTTGAGTGGGGTCGAAAAAACTCACTTCATCATCTCGGCCCAATACTGCCTGCGCGTCAGCGTAACTGTTTTCAGCGCGCGAACTCCCTGCTGCGTCAGCCGCTCCACCGCTGCCTGCGCCGTCGCCTCGTCCCGATACAGCCCAAACAGGGCAGACCCAGAACCCGACAGCGCCGCATAAAGAGCCGTCTGCTCCGGAACTGGAGAATCCATAAGGATGCGCTTGATTTCACCGAGAGAGGGATGCTGACGAAATACGACTTCTTCAAAGTCGTTTTCAATCCCGGTTCGGACAAGCGCGAGAACTGGATTCTCGGCAAGGTCTTCGCCATCAGGCAAGACACCGGAGGAGTACGGCTCACACATGGCCGAGGCCAGAGCGCGACTCAACTCCGATAGTTTATCGGAGGTCTGCAGGCGGGTCAATTCACGATGCAGCCCCAGCCCCGGTGCCGGTCCCGCCGGCAGCGTGTACAACGCGTCCCAGTCCCGGAAAGCCTGCGGCGTCGAAACCCCCACCTCCGGCAGCGCCAGCACGCAATGCGTTGCAGGCAAATCTGGCAGTGGATACACCTCCTCGCCATGCCCCACGCCCAGCACCGACCCGCCAATCAGAAACAGCGGCACATCGGACCCCACTTCCGACGCCACCAGCAGCTTCTCAGGCCCCGTCAGCAGCTTCGCGCCCAGCTCCGGCTGCCGCTTTAACTCCCGCTCCAGCGCAATCAGCGCCGCTGCCGCATTCGCCGATCCGGCTCCCAGCCCGCCCTGCACCGGCAGCCGCTTCTCAATATGGATCGCAACGTCCAGCTCTATGCCCAGCAGTGGCAGCGCCTTCGCCACCATCTTCCACGCCGTGTTCCGTTCATCCGCCGGAACCTCCGCATGGTTGCAGGTCATCGAAATCGCGCCCTTGCGCCCGCTCGCCGCCTGCGCCGCAACCGTCACCAGGTCATACGCGCCCACCGTCTGGTAAAGCGTCGTCAGCGCATGGAAACCATCCGCGCGGCTCGGCCCAATCGCCAGCCCCAGATTGATCTTGCAGTAAGAACGTACCGTAGTCGCCATGCAGATGTGATTTTACCCATTTGCCCGACCCGAATGTGCCCGCGCAAGACGAACAGGCGATGGCATCTGCACCACAATCGCCTGCACTCAGCTCAATCGTTACACTTCTATGCTGCCGCACGTATAATTTCGCCAACTTCCACCATCCCTCCCACGGAGTCGCTCGTGCAGGCCATCCAAGACTGGTTCCGTAGACACTGGGTCGCCTGCACCGTCGTCGCCCTCCTCGTCATCCAGGCCGCACAGTTCACCTACGTCGTCCACCGCGAGTCCCTCACCTTCGACGAAGACAACCACTCTTTCTCCGGCTACATGATGTGGCACACCCACGACTACGGCCTCAATCCCGAGCACCCTCCGCTGGTCAAGCTCCTCGCCGCCATCCCCACTCTCGACAAGCACCTCTGGACGCCTCCCCTCCAGCACCGCTTCTTCAAAGTCGAAGCCTACCTCGACGGCCGCGACTGGCTCGCCCGCAACGACGGAGCCTCCCAGCACCTCGTCTTCCAGATGCGCATGATGACCGGCCTCCTCGCCATCGGCCTCTCGCTCGTCGTCTTCTTCTGTGCCCGTGAATTCTTCGGCACCGGCGCCGCCCTCTTCGCGCTCGTCCTCTCCACCTTCGACCCCAACCTCCTCGCCCACTCCGCTCTCGTCACTACCGACATGGGCGTCACCCTCTTCTTCCTCGCCTCCCTCTACGCCTTCTACCGCTACGTCAAAAAACCCACCTGGACGCGCCTCATCCTCGCTGCCCTCGCCGCCGGGCTCCTCATCTCCAGCAAGCACTCCGGCGTACTCTTCGCGCCCATGCTCGTCCTGCTCATCCTTTGGGAAGTTGCCACCACCGCCCGCGGCCAGCGCCTCCGCACCACACTCCGCCTCTCCGGAGCCTTCGCCTTCATCATCCTCGGCGGCTGCCTCGTCCTCTGGGCCTTCTTCGGCTTCCGCTACGCCGCCCGCCCCGCCCCGCTCCACCTCAATCCGTCCCTCGCCGCCTACGCCTCCGGCCTCAGCCACTTTGACCGCTCCGTTATCCTCGCCTTCGCCCACTACCATCTGCTCCCCGAGTCCGATCTCATGGGCCTCACCGACGTCAAACTCATGGCGCAGGACTACCCCACCTTCATCCTCGGTCACGTTTACGCTCACGCCGTCTGGTGGTACTTCCCCGTCGCCGTCCTCATCAAGACGACCCTCGGCCTGCTCGCGCTCCTCGCTCTCGCCGCCTTCGCCCTCGCCACCCGCCGCCTGCGTTTCGGCCGCGAAGTCGCCTACCTCGTCCTCCCCGCAGTCTTCTACTTCCTCGTCGCCATGTACGCCGGTATGGACATCGGCGCCCGCCACATCCTTCCCCTCTACGCCATGGCCGCCGTCCTCTGTGGCGGAGCCATCATGGCCCTCGCCCACCGCAACGGTCGCTGGGTTCGCAGTTGGACCACCGTCTGCGCCGTCCTCGTCGTCGCCCACGTTGCCTCCGCGCTCTCCGTCTTCCCCAACTACATGGCCTACGCCAACCGCGCCTGGGGAGGCCCCGCCAACGTCCACAACCTCCTCAGCGACGCCAACGTCGACTGGGCCCAGCAGCTCTATCAGGTCAAGGCATGGCAGGACGCCCATCCCAGCCAGTCCTGCTGGTTCGCCTACTTCGCCAACCCTGAGATCGATCCCGCCGTCTACGGCATCCACTGCAAAATGCTGCCCACCGCGGACACAGGCTGGCTCGGCGGAGCCTCCATCGTCCCGCCCGTCATCCACGGCCCCGTCTTCATCTCCGCCGGAGACCTCAGCGGCTGCGAGTGGCCCAGCAGCCAGTTCAATCCCTACCGCTCCTTCCAGCACCTCAAGCCCGTCGCCTCCATTGATTACGGCGTCTTTGTCTATCAGGGAACCTTCGCTGTACCCCAGGCCGCGGCCCTCAGCCGCGCCCAGCACGTCGGAAGACTACTCCAGCAGCACCACCCCAACCAGGCCCTCGCGCTCGCCCGCCAGGCCGTCTCCATCGACCCCACCGACCTCCAAGCCCAATCCGCCCTCGCCGACGCCGCCCTCGCCACCCACCACACCAACGAAGCCCGCACCGCCCTCCAGTCCGCTATTCAGGCCGCTATGCGACTCTCACCCGCCGCGCAGAAAGGCTACCTCCCCAACCTCCAATCCAAACTAGACAAACTCCCGCCGCAAACCGCAACTCAGTAGCCGCTATTGACCATCCAGACTCTCGCAGCGGTAGCCCGCTAAAATCCGCCCCTGCCAGCCTAGTAAACTCATCCCATCCATGGAACCTCCCGCCCAGCCTCCGGCGGCATCCCCCGCTCCCACCTCGCTCGCAC